>NZ_DAHXOI010000008.1 GCF_027364955.1 Ferrimicrobium sp. | reverse complement strand
TTTAAATCTATTCCAGGCCGCTCTGTACTTGATCCCATTCTTAGCGGCGTATTCCGAAAGTTTCATACTATCAGTATGGTACGGTTCGCTATAAACATTCCACAAATCGCCACATAATTATACTACTAGTTCGAACACAACTCGACAATGATCGCCAGCTTGAACAACGTTCCATAACCACGGTTTCGTGCGAACGAACGGCCATTGTTTCTCGTTGGCCGCCCGTGGTGAACACTTTCTTGACAAGCCTCGAGTTGCCCGCTCAAGCTCGATCAGAGCCGATACCCACGGTTGCAAGAGCTCCGTGCCAATCGGCCAGATGACCATGGAGGTGCTTGCTAACCGACCCTTGGGCTATGCACCACCGGCTCCAGGAAAGGCTGCGGCGGCCGCCAAAGGCAGATGGCATCGCTCGCCAACCTCCCGCCCGTCCCAACAGCAGAACGCAGGCCGATGATCACTTGGGCGACTGTAAGAGACGGTCGGTCCTCTGAGTAGATCGCAGAGCTCCGCCAGCTTCGGTTTGTCAGGATCCTTCATCCAACACATTCCTCACATCAAGTTGTGGAAGGTAGCAAACTGGTGCCGTCGTGGCCTTCACCGTCCCCCAAAGCCCGAGATGCCTTTGAGTCGCGAAAATGAATAATCATTTACACGCCAATGGTGGATACGCCTTACCACATGGTGTTAACATGGAGGCTCAAGGGGAACGGGGTTCTGATATGGGTGATGTGGCTCGCATCGGTCGACGATCGGCAATTGGGCTCGCGGTCCAGCTCCTGGCGATCACTGCGCTGGCAGTCATCACATCGGTGCCCGCTTTTGGTGCTCCACCGATCAACAAAACCGGTGGGCACAAGACGACGCCCACCGGATACGATATCTCGTACCCTCAGTGCGGGGAGTCGTTCCCATCGAATGGTGCCTTTGGGATCGTAGGCATCAATGATGGATTGGCAAACAACCTCAACCCCTGCTTCGCCCCCGACCCCTCCTACTCGCAGAGCGAACTGTATTGGGCGTTCGCAACCTCAAGCGGTGACACCTCGCAACCGAAGGTATCGCTATATGTAGATACGGCAGATCCCGGCAACCTCTACGATGGTGCCCCAGTCGCTGACTGGCCAACCAGCGGGACAACACCCTATGGAACGTGTACAACGATAAGCGATGGCGCCTCCACCGTCGGCGAGGACTCTCCATCTTGTGCATGGCAATATGGCTTCAACAAAGCTTCGCAGGACGCAGCCTGGCTCACCAAAGCTGCTTCAGCGATCAACGGTCAGTCCCCTCCAGATCCGATGTCTACCCTACCAGGAACCTATGTCTGGTGGTTAGATGTTGAGACATCAAATACGTGGCAAAGCGGTGCCTCCGGCTTGGCAATGAACGTCGCCGATCTCCAGGGCATGATCGCTGCACTGGAGACTGACGGCGTGCCTGCACGAGCCGTCGGCGCCTACTCGACATCCTCTCAATGGAGTACCGTGGTCGGCGTCACCACTGCGGCCTCAGGTTCGCTTTGGCAAATACCTGATTGGATCCCAGGAGCGCGAACGCTAACAGGAGCAATCGCGAACTGTGCGCTGCCCTCCTTCACCGGTGGTGTTGTCTCGGTAACGCAGTGGACCGCGCGCTCCGACGGTGACTACGCCTGCTAGCTGGTCAAGAGATGTCCCTTTGGAGACAACCAGTGTGCGTACCCGTTGCGATGCGATCGCAAAGAACAACACGCGATCAATGCGGTCCTGCCACGCCTGAGCCGCTGGCTCCATCGAAGCCAACGGCAGCAGAACCCTAGCAGCATCCTTCACCAGGGCGTTTGTCGGATGAGTGAATGGGCAAGCTCCGAACATGGATGCGACCTGGCATGGTCATGGAGGTCCACCTGGGCTACCAAGAAGAGTGCCACCCTCGCCGATACTCACATCGAGACGCACCCAGCCAGAGCGGAGTCTCGCTTCAGGGATTACAGTACGAGCACTGTGCCGGATCCGCACCTCCCGCAAAGGGGACGCGGATCAGTTCTCCACAGCCAGAACAACCCTCAACGATCGCTTGATCGAGATCGGTTGGGGCCCCACAGTCGCGACAGGGGAGTCCTGGCTCATGCGCAACCGGGCCAAACCCGGGGCGCGAGCAGCTCGGACAAGGGCGACTGAGCCTAGAGGCCAACCGCTGGGCCGCCTCTTCAATCACCCTCCTACGGGTCGGGCATAGATGGGCTCGTTGGTCGGTCTCGATGAACACCTGTCCATCACGAGAGCTTCGCGCTATGGCCGCGACTGCAGACCTGAGCTGCTCAGTCGTCACCACTCCTTTGATGATCGGGTCAAACTCGCCATCTCCACGCCGCACAATTAGTCCCTGTGTTGGGAATCCCACCCGATGCAGAAATGGCCCCAAGTCATCATTGACCCTGGCCTGTACCGAGGCGACGGTGGTCTCGAAACTCAACGCCTCCTCGATGACTGTTACACCCGACTCGATATCAACAAAACCAACGAGTTCAAGATCGTACGTCAATGCAGGTAACTCAGGATACGGCCCCAGTGTTCCCTCTGACGCAACACCACGCGCAAGTCCGGACGCCTCAAGCCCAGCGCGCGCCTTAGCGATCACCACCTCACGAGCCGATCTTTGCCGGGCGATCTCTCCCGTAAAGGTACCAAACTGGTCAGTGTCAACAGCCACCACCTCCGCAACAAGACCGACGGTCAATAAAGCAGGGGCGATCTGACCCTCCTTACCATGGCGGGTCGCTAACGCCACTCTGGGATCACCCCATACAACCATGGCATCTCCTGGTCATCACCAACCACTCCACCAACAAGGGCCAGCCGCTCCCCACCGTCACTCGAACTCAGCAACAAAGCTGGGCCATACAACACTGAGCTATACAACCTAGCAAACATCCACACGAGAGGCCATCGACCACTACGGCAGCGATTCGTGCTCGTTGGTTTCTCGATCCCAACAATGCCTATCGATTGCAACACTGAAAATCCAGACAGATACCAGCATCCACGCCTGCCAGAAGCATCGCTGCAACCACCGTAAGGGGTGGTGGGAGTGAACCAAAGCACGCTCGATGGGAACCTGCAGAAGATGGTGTACCAAACTCGCTATCAAGAGCGCTACACCAAGAAAACCAAGGAAGACAACTGCTCCTTCAAGTCCACCGCTATTCTTCCACACACCGATGGGGCGCAGCAGCAAGAATAACGGTTTGTGGACCAGGTAGAGCTCAAAGGAAATGATCCCGAGATAGGTCAATTTCGGACTCGTCAGCAGCGAACCCTCGTGACGAAGATCCTTACTCACCGCAGCCCCGAGGAGAGCAACGAAGGCGGGCAATGCGGCGAGAAGAACCAAGGGACGCGGCAGTCCGTGAGTGTGATCGAGGGAATAGAGGGCACCCAGACCTACCAGCACCGTGAGCCATGCCAAGGCTCCCGCAAAGACGAGTGAGGGTCTTGGCACTCTCAGGCCTCTGCCGATCGCACGCGCCATCAACATCCCAATCAAAAAGAATCCAAACTGGTAAGGCGGAAAGACAAAGAAGAGCCAGTAGCGGATCGGCGCTGCCACCCCCATCCCGACCGCTACCACCGGTGCAGCCACCAAGATGAATAACGTCACCACGACAAGGGTCCAAAATCCGCGCGCATGGAGCCGTTTGACACCGGCAAGCACGAAGGGGAAGACAAGGTAGAAGAAGATCTCGCAGGAGAGAGACCAGCTCACACCGTTGCCACCAAAATATACCCGCTCCCTGGGCCACCACGCCTGCATAAGTGTCAGTTCAAGCACCTTCCCTCGGGTACCAGGTATCCGTTCGTATTGAGGGAGGGCTAGGTAGGCAAAGACCATCAACCCTAGCGTGATCGGATAGAGCTTGGCGACCCGACGCCACCAGAACTGCCGGACTCCTGGGCGTCGGTGCAACCACACCCACGTCAGCACGAAGCCTGAGAGCAGAAAAAAGAACTCGACACCGCCATAGCCATAGACCTCAGCTTTACGTACTGCCCGTACGCTGGTGAAATAGTATCCAACATGGCAAAGGACGACAGCGACGGCAGCAAAAATGCGCAGCGCACTCAACCTCGGAAGATGCTGGGGTCGTTCGGGGCGGGACGAACACTCTCCTTGATTGACTCCAGCCGGCGCGAGCACAGTCGTCATAACCCGCCCGAACCTACCAGACGAACCTCACATGACACCAAGGAACATCTGAGAATCAGGGTAAGAGGGTCTCCTCAGCAACGACATACCGTCGAGCCAACTCCACCATCCACCAACCGACGACCATCACATCCTGCAGATGTGCTAGACGTCACGACCCTCATCTGTGGGCGGGTGATCACCGACTCATCTTCACCAAGGTGCCCGGTTATCGCAGATACCTAGCACGCCGCGACTGCGGCCCGGACCAACAACTGTAGCCGTCGCGTTCGGGCGACCGAGGCCCGAGCAGAGAAGACGTCGTAATCGAGTGCCTCGATCTCGTCGAGTATCGCGCCATAGACCTGGCGAGCAACACGAATGCATCGCAGTGCGCGGCCCCGAAGATAGTCATCGCCAGCGTAGGACTCAGCATACCAACGTCGCGTTCGAGCGATCTCAAAAGCCATCAGGTTGCGAAACTCGTCGGTGACTTTGCGCTGCTCAAAAGCCTCCCACGCCCCAAAGCGGTCGATATCCTCCTCTGGCACATAGATACGACCTCGATCCAGATCTTCGTTGATGTCGCGAAGAAAGTTAGTCATCTGAAAAGCATTCCCCAGCGCCCGTGCCGGCGCCTGTGCCTCAGGATTATCGACACCAAGAATCGGCAACATCATCTCTCCGATGACAGCTGCTGAACCATCCATATACGCGAGAAGATCATCGATGCGAGGATACCGACGCACGAGAAAGTCTTGCCGCATCGAACCCAAGAATCGCTCAAAATAGCTGATCGGCATGTTGAACCGCTCAATAGTTGCAATCGTTGCCGCCAGGATCGGTTCGTCAGAATCACCGCGAGCAACCTCGGCAAGAAATCGTTCCCCGAACGAGTCCACCTTCGCCAGGCGTCGAGCGTCATCATCTCTCTCGACGTCAACGATGTCGTCAACATAACGACAAAAACCATACAGTGCAAATACATAGGGACGTAAGTGCCTCGCCAGTAGCAGCGTCGCCAAGTAGTACGTCTTGCCATGCGCCTGGTTCAAGGCACGAGATGGCGCTACGATCTCCTTAGGAAGCCCCCGTGCCGTCACCGCAACCGACCCAAGGCCATACCAGCCGACAACCTACCCGAAACCATCACCAACGGCAGGCCAACACCAGGAGTCGTTCCCGATCCAGTGCGTACGAGGTTAGGGATTTTCGGGTCCTGCATGGTTGGCCGGAACGGGCCACTCTGGAAGAAGGTATGAGCGAGCGAGAAGGGAGTACCCGCATCCATACCCATGCGAGCCCAATCTCTCGGATCGATGTCATGGCGCACCGACGTGGTGAGATCTCGAGCAACGCCGAAACGCTCTAGCCTGCGATCGAATCGGTCAACGAATCCTGATCCTAAACGCTCCCAATCGAATCGTCCATTCAGACTTGGCGTTGGTTCCAAGGCATAGACGATGTGTGCGTCGGCTGGTGCAAGTTCTGGATCTGACCGAGTCGGGACGCTGACCAACGTAGACGGGTCACTCATCATGCGTCCGTTGTCAACGAGATCCTCAAAAGCTTGCGCCCACTGTGTACCAAAAAAGATGTTGTGATGGCCAAGGGTGGCCGGCAGCTCACCGAGTACACCACGCAGCGACAGGAAACACGAGGGGGACATCTTCCAGCGCAAACCGCCGAGCCTTCGGAACGGTCGTCCAAGCATCTCCGCCAGCTCGCCAGGGTCGGCGGAGGTGATGACCCCATCGCAAGCAATAGTTCCGCCATCGGTGACGACGTGGGTGATGCTTTGGTTATGGAGGACAAACGCCTCCACTTCGTGCCCATACCGAAATTCGACACCGAGATCACGCGCGAGCCGCTCGAGCGCGTTCGCTGCTGCCCTCATCCCCCCTACGGGTTGGACCACCCCGAGAACGACATCCATATAGCTGATGATAGCGAAAATCCCGAGAGCTCGTAGTGGTGACAGGCCCGCGTAGAGCGCCTGAAAGCTGAAGAGTTGCTGGAGCCTCTCGTCATCGAAATAATGCCCGACCACCTTAGGTAGCCGTTGAAAACCCCGCAAACGCACTAACCGTACCAGCGCCTTTGGGTTGCCAAGCAGAGCACTCACACTATCGAGTTGTGCGTCAATGAAGGAGGGGAACTCAACGGCAAAAAGGTCCTCAAGATAGCGACGAAACTGCAAGTAGGCTTCGGCTTCCTTGCGAGACACGTGTGTCTCGATCTCGGCATACATCTGGTCTCGATCGGAGAACGTTGCGATTCGTCCTCCCCCATCAACACTGTCACGGTCGGCAAATGCTGCGTGATAGCCCGGCTCCAAGCGTCGGAAGGTGACGTAGTCATCAGGATTACGTCCGGCACGGCGAAAGATATCACGAAACAGCTCGGGCATCGTAAACACGGTCGGCCCTGTGTCAATCTGAAAGCCTTCCCGATCATATCGGCCCGACCGCCCACCTGGGTGCGAGAGTCGATCGACAACGGTGACACGAGCGCCTTGACGGGCAAGCTCGGTAGCTGCCGTCAATCCGGCAAAGCCAGCACCGACCACCACAACTGAGGGCGGCATCAATTCAACCTATCGACCACAAACCCAGCCATCTCGCCGAGTGCCACGCGTGCCTCCTGGGTGAGCGCGAGCTCATCAAGCGCCTGCATGGAACGCAAGAAGAGCTGATCGATGCGATCCTCCATCGCTCGAAGGGCACCGGTATGGGCAATCATCTCCTGGAGCGCCTCAACCTCGGAGCCTGAGAGATCATCCCGGCCAAAGAGTCCCTCAAATAGGGTGCGTTCGGTAGAGGAGCACATCTGACAAGCCAACCCGATGAGGAGTGTCTGTTTCCCTTCCCGCAAATCATCACCAACTGGCTTCTTGGTCCGTTCCGTCTGACCAAAGACACCGAGAATGTCGTCGCGGAGCTGGAACGCCATGCCGAGTGGGACAGCAAAATGCGTGACCGCCTCTGTTGAGGCAAAGTACGCATCGGCGAGCGCCGCACCGATGTGCATGGGACGCTCTACGGTGTACTTGCCCGACTTATAGAGAGCGATGCGTTCAGCCTTCGCCAGTGTCGTACCGGAGGCGAAGCTCCCCGACACATCGAGCGACTGTCCTAGGTTCACCTCGAGTTTCAACTCAGCATAGAGTTGACGAGCCCGTCGATTGGCATCGATCAACATCTGATCCGCATAAGCGAACGCAAGGTCGCCAACAAGAATCGCCATCGAATCGCCATACTGGACCGAGGAGCCACGCAACGCCTCTTGCCGGTGTTGCGACGCAAAGGCGGTATGCACCGAGGGCTCCCCGCGGCGCACGTCGGAGCGATCCATGAGATCATCGTGGATCAGCGCGAACGTATGGAGCAGCTCAAGCCCCATTAGCGCTCTCATGAGGACAGGATCACCGGAGTCTGCACCCATGCCCACCGCCGTCCAGTAACAGAAGGCCGGACGCAGACGTTTGCCTCCAGAGATCACAAACCGACGCAGTGCATCGATCGGGAGAGCGAAGTCAGGATCGATGAGGCTCCACCGAGTGTGCTCTGTCGTGAGAAACTGCAAGAGTTCAGATTCGACCCTCTTTGAGATCTCTACAATGGAGCGAGGCGCTGCCACCTCCGTCATCATGTGAGCCAACGAATCGTTCTCCTCTAGCACACCAACTCCCTTTCGTCAGGATCGCTGACTACTACAACCACCCTTGACCGCTATCCTCTTCCCAGTTTCTGGCCTTTGTCGTCAAAGTTGAGGTCTAGGCCGGCCCAGGTTGTCTACTGCTTCTAGCCTATCGACCTATCGTGCACTAGCCGGAATTCGGGTTCATCAGCTCACCATTGGAAGTTACCAAGCGACTACACTCAGACCAGTAAGGCCCTGCCAACCACTGCGGAGGCACAGTAGTGAGCCAATTGAGGCAGTGTCCACGAGACAATAGCGCCAGGTGAAAGGCACAAACGTGGATGCTACGCCCAACATACGGATCGACCTTCACACGCACACTTATCGCTCGGGTGACGCCAAGACGCCCCTAGCTGAGTTTGCTGCGATCGCGTCTCAACTTGGGCTCGTTGCCGTCACCGATCATCACGACCTCTGGGCGGCAGCCATACTTGGCCGAGACTACGGACTCACTGTCATCCAAGGGGAGGAGGTGAACACCGGGCAAGGGGAACTCATCGGCCTCTACGTCACCCAACTAATTCCGAGGCTTCTCGGTATGGAGGAGACGTGTCGGAGAATCCGTAGCCAGCATGGATTGGTCTACGTGCCGCACCCAACCGATACCACACGAAAAGCGATCGGCCTGACGGGCCTCGTCACCCTCTGCAGGATGGGGCTCGTCGACATCGTGGAGGTCGGCAACTCCAAGTCCGCGCTACCAGAACGAGACGCCGAGGGCATCGCCCATTCCTTCGGGATCCCAGTGGCCGCTGCCTCGGACGCACACACCGCCGAGGCAATAGGCTCGAGCTATACCACGATTGCGCGCTCACCAGCTGACGCACCCGATCTTGTCCAACTCCTCTTGGGAGGGCACTATCACCATCAACCCTATGATCCCGTGCGAGAGACGCGTGCGACCTTTGTGGTGCCCGGCGCTACAACACCAAATTCATAGGGTAACACCCAATTCATAGGGTCAAGCACCGAAGAATGCGTCGCGATGGCAAGCGTCGTGAAGCGTTCATGCCACCCCCACGGTGGACACTACGCTGCGGAGTCTGAGCCCTTTGAACTGGAGCCCTTTGAACTGGAGCCCTTCGCTTCGGAGCTTTGAGCAGGCGCCGTTGATTTCGTCTCCGTCGGCGTCGTGGGGGTCGACACCTCACCCGACGAGCCCTTGGCCGCATCAGTTTTCGAGGTCGCTTCCTGAGCGGCTCCCGTCGATGGTGTCACCGCTGAGGAGCTTCCGCGCGAGTCCGTTTTGTAGAAACCCGAACCCTTAAACACAATACCAATGTTGCCAAAGACCTTACGAAGTTCACCTCCGCATGCATCGCAGACGGTCAAAGGGTCGTCGTAAAACGACTGCACCACCTCGACATGCTTCTCGCACTGCTTGCAGACATACTCATACGTCGGCATCGCTCCTCCACTCACGATTCGAACTACTAGCACTCGAATGGCTAGACTGCTAAATCCATTCTAACCGGCATGTCACGCGAGAGACCCCACGCGTTAGAATGAGCTGAGCAATCGAGGAGTATGGCATGTCGACGGTAACAAAGGTAGTGATCCCAGCGGCGGGTCTTGGCACACGATTCCTGCCTGCCACAAAGGCCCAACCCAAGGAGATGCTGCCCGTTGTCGACAAGCCTGCGATCCAATACGTGATCGAAGAGGCGATCCACAACAATCTCACCAACATCCTCGTCGTCACTGGTCGCGGCAAGCGATCGATCGAAGACCACTTTGATCAGTCCTTCGAACTCGAACAACTCCTTATTGAGTCTGGTCGCCACGCCGACCTTGAACTCGTCCGCGCTATCTCCCAACTCGGTACGATTCACTACATTCGACAAGGGCGACCACTCGGCCTTGGACACGCAGTACTCGCCGCAAAGGCCCATGTCGGTAACGAACCCTTCGTAACGATGCTGGCCGACGACATTATGGCCGAAGATTCGGATCTACTATCGAGCATGCTAGACCTTCATCACAGAACTGGGCACAGCGTCTTGTCACTAATGGAGGTTCCGCGCGAACAGATCCGTCTCTATGGCTGTGCCGAGGTCATCACGAATCCCGACGGCACTATACAGGTTGTATCGGTGGTCGAAAAACCTGAGCCGGGCGAGGCGCCGTCGACGCTCGCGATTACCGGCCGCTACCTATTCACGCCAGAGATTTTCAACGCGATCGAGGAGACGCCTTCGGGCAAGAATGGAGAGTTTCAACTCACTGACGCCATTGCCCGCCTCGGGCAGAGCCAACCAGTGCTTGGTGTTGTCTTCAATCGAGGTCGTTACGACATCGGCGATAAACTTGAATACCTACGCGCCGTCGTCGAGATTGCCCTTGGTCGAGAGGACATTGGGCCGGCCTTCGCTGCTGAACTACGGACGATTTTGGCCCGAGAGTTCCAAGCATCATGAGACCGCTCACCGAGGTGATCGACCACACCGTTGCAAACGTTCAACGTTTGCCAGAGGTGGTGACTCCCCTGGCCGACGCGAGCGGCCTCTATCTCGCTGGTCCAACGCTCGTCAAGAGTCCGATACCTCCCTTCGACAACACTGCCGTCGACGGTTTCGCTATCCGCCTGGATGAAACACTCGCCCACTCGGGCACCATCTTCCGAGTGACGGCGACGGTGGCCGCAGGGGATGATCCCTCGAAGCTCACCCTAAACCCAGGAGAGGCCATTCGCATCATGACAGGTGCGCCGATCCCTCCCCACACCGATGCCGTGGTCATGGTTGAGGACACCACGACCCTAGGGGACTCCGTGACGGTTCACCGATTACCGCGGGCCGGTGACAATATTCGAAGAGCTGGTAGCGATATACAGGCTGGCCAGCATGTCTTTGGAACTGGGACCAAGATAACGCCAGCCGTTCGTGGGGTCCTCGCCTCGCTCGGTGTTTCCCACATCTCCACCTTCGCTCGGCCAACGGTCGGCGTCATCTCAACGGGCGACGAACTCTCCGATGCCGAGCTCCTCGCACCTGGGAAAATCCATGACTCGAATCGTCCTGCCCTCCTCGACTCCGTCGCCGCCCTCGGAGCCACCGCCGTCGACCTCGGCAACGTAGGTGACGATTACGAGGCCATTCGACGTGCGTTCGCGCATGCAGTCACCACCTGTGACGCCCTCATCACCTCGGGTGGAGTCAGCGTCGGTGACTTCGACTACACCAAAACGGTGCTCGATGAACTCTCTGACAACCAGATCACCTGGTTTCAGGTGGCGATCAAGCCAGCCAAGCCCTTTGCCTTCGGCCGAGTCGGTGACGTTCCCGTCTTTGGATTGCCGGGCAACCCAGTCTCAGCTCTCGTGAGTTTTGAGCTTTTCGTACGGCCTGCGATTCTCCACATGCTCGGAGCCAGGCAGCTCTTTCGCCCCACGATTCGAGCAGTCACGACAGTCCCACTCGATCATCATCCTGACGGAAAACTTCATCTGGTCAGGGCCACCGTTGAGCTCGACGGCGCCGGCGGATTGCAGGTCGCCCCACAAGGACACCAAGGCTCTCATGTGCTCACAGGACTTGCGCAGGCGAATGCACTCATCCTGCTACCCGATGGAGCGCATGTCCCAATCGGTGCGAGTGTCGAGGTATTATTGATCGGCAGCCTCGACGCCGATACCTTCTCCCCACCAAGCCCAGCGAACGCACACTAACCGTCGTGGACCCAGTCCAGCGAGTCCGAGATACGCTCTGCCTTTGGGGACTCGACGACACGATCCAAGCCTTCGGGGAAGGTACCCATACCGCGGTTGATGCCGCACGGGCCATTGGTTGCGAAGTTCATCAGATCGCCAAGAGTATCGTTTTCGCCACCACCAACGGACCGATGATCGTCGTGGCGGGAGGAACGAACCGCATCGACAAGCGCAAGGTCGGTAGGGCTACTGGCATGAAGCTCCACTCAGTTGGCGCCGACTATCTGCGTGAGCGACTCGAGCTTGAACCAGGTGGGGTGACGCCACTCGCCACAGACACCGAGCTTCCCGTCGTCATCGACTCCGACCTTTTTGCTTTTGACCAGATCTGGCTCAGTGCTGGCACGCCATCACACGTACTGAGCATCACTCCCGAAATGCTTCGTATGATCACCAAGGCTCAGATCATGGCAGTGACAGAAGTTTCCAGTTCATCCTCCTAGACCAGGACAGATCGGTGCCCGGCTAATCGGAGGAGGTGTTGCTGCCTGCTGCAATCCGCCAAGTGAGTACTGCAAAACTAGTTGAGATCACTCCAAGGCCAACATGTACCAACCGAAAGCGCACCGAGTGCTCGCGGTCCTTCACCATATTCTTGATCAACACCGACCACACATAGATACTCCATGCCGCGCTGGCTCGGAGCAACCACCTATCTTTTCTTTGCATGCTGACGAGTCTACTCATCCTCTTCACGATCTTCGGAGTGCCGCCGTTGCTCGTAGGTCCCAACCGTATGACGCATCGGCGAGAACTACTTTGTGCGAACCTGTAACGGCGCCATCAGTGCGTGCGCTTTCATCCACAGACACCGCGGTCGTCGCAAACACAAGCAAGAGAAACGACAGGTTGGAAAGGATATAGATTTACTATGCTGATCAACTTCATCTCCGGAAAGAGCCTCATCGCGGCAACACTCCTCGCCTCCGGTGGCCTCGGCACCATCGCCGTAGCGCATATGAATGCACACGCAGCGAAGGCGGAGTTCGCGGTGGCATCCACAAAGAGCACACTAGTTCACCAATCGTCGACTACGCAGAGTCAAGAAGGCCAGAGTCAAGAAGGCCAGAGTCAAGAAGGCCAGAGTCAAACAGGGACAAAGGCGACAACTCCCGCGATCAATCAAGGGATCACGTCGGGTGCGAGTCTTCACGGGCTCTGCGTCGCCTACCGTGCCCATCTGATGATGGGCGGGGGGGCAACCGTGAATGCCGAAACCCATCTGGCACATGCCCATGCCTTCCTTGAGCTTGCCGAGTTTGCGACCGCAAACGGAGAGACGATCCCGGTCCTCTGCGCGAGCCAGGGTGGCGTTTCAATGAGTATCATGCCCACTGGCCATGCCCATGCCATGGGGAAAAGCAGTGTGACATCGAATCTTGGCTCACAGGGTAGCGCATCATCCTTCGCCTTAGGCAACCGACCTTAACCCACCCATGCAGTCCAACGGATAGGCAGTTGGTTGATGAGGTCTCCGATCTCAGATCCAAACTGTCTATCTGTTGGACAATTCTGCAAACCAGGGTGTACTCCCACGATTGTTTTTGTAATCGCGCATCACGGATGCGCCTAAGGCCGCAACCATGAGGGGCGCTCAATTCGGTAACGGAAAGTTCTATCCTGCTGCTTGCCCTCTGGTTCCAGATGAGGGACGAGGGTCAGCGCTGGTGAATTTGCGGCAAGCAACCGGTGCCATGCGGCGATACCTTCCGTGCTCAGGTCATCCGACCGAGGCGTAGCGACACCATCGAAATTCACCATGGCACCCGTCACCCATATCGCTTCCTGATCAACGGTGATCTCGAGTGAGCGCGCCTCGCATGGCCAGTCCATCAGTGCAGAGGTAGTGACCTCAAGCAGTTGACGTCCGTTGCCATGGTGTACGCGGACCCGATTCTCGTGCGTGTGCCCATTCACGAAGGCGATCACATTGGGAAAGCGCAGCAACGTTGCGAGCAGCCAGTCGCCCAGCTGGAAATCGGGTCGCGTGGCAGCTCTCTCATTCGTGAGCGTCGAGAGTGGGTGATGCGCCGCCACAATGACGAGTCGATCCTCACCATCACTCCTTATCAACTCCCCGTCATCAGTAAAGCTACTAGACGAATAGCGCTCCAACATCTTGACCAACCAGCGCGCCTGTACCGTGTCGATGGCGCCCTCTGCTCCACCCCAGCCAAAGGCGGTGTCGAGACCGATCAGCAGCACCTCGTCATTGAGTTCGGCGCTGTAATAGAGATGTTCGTCATCCACGAGTCCATGGCCCTCAGGAGTGCCGCCGGCGTTCCGGATAGCCTTGGCGAGCGTTCGACGATCGATAAAGCGCCGATTCAAGTCTGGGGCGATCTCGTGTCCCTGCCCCCCATGAAGAAGCGCCGCTGGCGATTCAACCCCGAGACGCAGTGCGTCGTTTGGGTCCAACTCATCGGGTGGCCCGATCTGTTTTGTCTCGCCCACGACGATCGACCCCGCCGCAGCATTGGTGACGCCGAGCCCCTGGACAAGCAGTTCGTGATTTCCATTGGTGATATACCAATCACAGTTAAGACCTGGAGAGACGATCGGACCAAAGGCAGCCGCAAGCAAACCTTCGAGTGTGGGGAACCCCCAAAGCTTTTTATAGTCATCATCACCAGGCTCTGGATGCCAATAGGTACTACCCCCAAAGCCATGGGCAGCAACGAGGGTCATGGCTTCATCACCCGATTGCAGATTGACGACTCCGCCACCGATAGCCGCAACAAAATTGTCAAGTTCATTTTGTTGCGAGTTATCGATCGAGTCACCGGTGACGATACAGCAGACTCTTTCCTGTCCATCCGTCATCTCATTAAACTGGCGCAACATGGCGACAAGCGCGTGGGCAACAAGGAACTCCTGGGCCCGATAACCCGGGATCAGCTCTTCAAAGCCAGGCACACCAAAGAAGGAGTTCACCCACTCATATCGAGCCGGTGATTTCACATCCGCCAGCTGAATATCTGACAGGTGCAAAAGGTGCAGCAACCGCCTCCCAGATGGCATCGGACAAGGCTCGCCCTCTGCTCGCAAATCGTGAAAACCACCCATCAATCCTGGTGTCAACTCGCGCTGAGCGACAAAGCGCAACGACTCCACAACGCTCCCTTCTCTCGGTCCAACAACCAAGCTAGGCCTCCCAGTTATCCACAAGGGAAAGCTACGGTAAACAACGTACGACAAAGAAGGCGCGCCCAAGAGCGCCTAACCCACCGACGCGACCCGATAGGCTCTAGCAGATGTCAGCCGGTGTGGCGCAGCTGGTAGCGCAGGCGATTTGTAATCGTCAGGTCGTCGGTTCGAGCCCGACCACCGGCTCCATGATTGAGTTGTCGCAAGCGACCAGGTTGCTTCTGGAGACCTCCTCAGCGAGGCTGTAGGATAGGGCAGATGCATCCAAACCAGCTGGCCTGGCTCCTTGGCCAATACCAGATGAACAAGCCAGATATCCCCACCCACCGCCCGTACGAGGACCACAGCACGACCCGAGGAGACAACACCCTATGACCGAATCCATTAACGAACTCGCCAACGAGTACCTCGCCAATCGCCTGCAACTCGATCCTATCCTCGCCACAGAACTCGGCATCGGGGATGATCCAGCGGGTCTTCCCGACTACTCGGCCACTGGAGTTGTGGCAAAAGCGGATCTCGACAGATCGATTTTGGCCAAAGCGCGCATCATCGACGCAAGTGATGACGAGATCGTCGCCCAACACCTGATGATTGAACGCCTCAGTACGCAACTCGCCCTTCATGACGCAGGAGAATGGATGGCGGAGATCAACGTGATCGCCTCACCCCAACACCAGATCAAGCACGCCATCGACCTGATGCCCCGTGCCACCGTAGAGGACTGGGAGACGATCGCCGAGCGGTTGCGCAGGGTGCGCGCGTCGTTGGCGAGTTATCAACAAGGTCTACGTTTGGGCCTTGCGCAAGGGCTCGTCGCCTCGCAGCGCCAGGTGCTCGAGGCGGCCCGGTTGGCGCGACGGACGGCGACACCGGGGGGACCCTCCTACTTCGAAGAGCTCGCCGCTTCGTATCATCGGCAGCTACCAGGGGACCACATGGATTTTGAGGCCGCCTGCCAAGAGGCTGCGTCGGCCTACGTCGACCTCGCCACCTTCTTCGAGCAGGAGTATCTCCCACGTAGCACCTCCGTTGACGGGGTCGGTGGAGATCGCTGGCGGCTCTACTGCCAGCTCTTTAACGGAGCGACCTTTGATCCCCAGGAGTCCTACCGGTGGGGCTTTGAGGAACTGCAGCGCATCCGTCGCGAGATGGAGATAGAAGCGGAGAAGATCCTTCCCGGCGCGGGTATTCATGCAGTGATCGCCCATCTTGAGCATGACCCATCGCTGGTCATCCACGGCGCTGACGCCTTCGCGCTCTGGAACCAACAGGTCCTCGATGGCGCTGTCGCGGTCCTGAACGGCGTGCATTTCGATATCCCTGCCCCGATCCAACACATCGAAGCGATGTTAGCTCCAGCCGGTGGCGCGGCTGCCATGTACTACACGCCGCCATCGATGGATCTGTCACGGCCCGGCCGAACCTGGTATCCGACCCAAGGACGGACGGAGTTTCCCCTCTGGCACGAACTCTCTACCGTCTACCATGAGGGTGTTCCTGGTCACCATCTTCAGATCGGCTATGCGACGTGGCTTGGCGAGCGACTCAACCCTTTCCAAAGGATCCTTGGCGGAAGCTCTGGCCACATTGAGGGTTGGGCGCTCTACGCCGAAAGGCTGATGGACGAATTGGGCTTCTTCGAGGAGGCTAGTTATCGCCTCGGGATGTTATCGTCACAGGCGTTCCGAGCAGCCAGAGTCGTCATTGACATCGGCCTACACCACGACTACCCAGTTCCACATAATATCCTCCCAGGGGCACCCGAACACTGGACGCGTGAATCCGCAATCGAATTCCTCCGCAACATGGCTGGCATTGATGTCATCTTTGCCACCTCCGAAATCGACCGCTATCTCGGCTGGCCTGCCCAAGCCACCAGTTACAAGTTGGGCGAACGCGCCTGGCTCGCCATTCGCGAACAGGTTCGACGTCGCGAAGGACAAGACTTCAATCTCAAACGCTTCCACCACCAGGCTCTAACAATGGGTTTTGTCGGTCTCGATCAATTGGCGAGCGCCTTTTCGGTATCGCCAACCACATAAGCAAGACCATGGAGTGTGTCCGGCAAGGTCTTCACTCGCCGACGAGTCATTGAGGCATCTCCCTAAATACACGGCCAGTGATCCGAGAGTCGCTGCTTTATTGGTATCGCTCTGGCGTCTCATTCGATAGATCTTCCTCGCATTGAACTGTAGCAGCGATCAGCCGCTGAGCCATAAGGAGAGCACAAAAACCAGACCTCAGCGAACTATGACCGAATTGACGTCTAGAACAATGGGCGTTATACTGCCCAGGTGGGAATGCGATCACTACCGCCCGGGTGCAATGACAACCGTGGCACACAACGGTGACCAAGGTTCATCATCGTGCAGTACACCAAAACAAGCTGGCGACGAGGTGAGCAGAGCGATCAACATGGGGGTGCACTTGATCCAAAACAGGCCTCGTAACCAAGATTCGGCATCGACTAAGTCGCGTCCCTCGCGTTGTCGGCACCCATCGTTCCGGTTCTTGATCACTCTGATCATCCTTGTCGCGACGAGCTTATCGTTGGCGATCATACCGGCACCAGCTCTTGCCAAAGCCAGTTCGCCAATGCACCCAGCACGGCTCCCCGCTGGACTCGGGTTGACTGGGGATTTAAGTGGCATTTCTGGCATCACCTGCCCATCGCGGACCCGGTGCCTGGCGGCGGGCAACGGTACCAAGGGTGCGGTTGTTCTTCGTTCGACCAACGGTGGCGCGAGTTGGAGTCAGGTCACGCTCCCTGCTGGACTCGGGCTGGTCGGCCACTATGTACTCCTGAACCAACTCTCATGCTCCACAGTAGCTAAATGCCTTGCTACAGGTCTTGCTGGCATTGGCCCTGCCGTACTACTCGGTTCCTCCAACGGTGGCGCGAGTTGGAGTCGGGTCACGCTCCCGCGGGGCCAGGGCTTGGTCGATCATCCTGCAGGTTTTGTTAGCACGAT
This sequence comes from Ferrimicrobium sp., assembly GCF_027364955.1. Classification (NCBI taxonomy): domain Bacteria; kingdom Bacillati; phylum Actinomycetota; class Acidimicrobiia; order Acidimicrobiales; family Acidimicrobiaceae; genus Ferrimicrobium; species Ferrimicrobium sp. Next base: position 101,633 of record NZ_DAHXOI010000008.1, on the reverse strand, counting down.
CTCGTGCCCATCGCGGACCCAGTGCCTGGCCGGATTGAGTCTGGACACCAAGGGAGCGATGATCGACCTCATCAGCATGCGTAATCTCGCGCAGGGCTCGACCGTTGTGACGCCCCGTGATATCGACGTCGCAGTTGTACTCGTGCTGGTAGTAATGAGCGTGTTCCTGGTTCGCAGAAGACATGTCACCGCGACACGGCCCGCACCTGATGCCGTTTCGGTGGACACGACACGTTGACCACAAACCGAGGACAGTACGGCAATATCGCAATGGATTCAACGTTGGCGACTAGACACGTCGAATCTCGATGTCGTAAATTGGCGATACCGTCATTGCCGCCAACACCGCAAGGGGTGGCTCACCAACGCGTTCCATAGGTATAACGAGATCGTCCCACAGGGTCTCCTTACCGCTGCCGCTCTACACCTGAGCACGTTTCCGAGTCGTACCTTTGCGACAGAACATGTGCTTTTTAGGTGGGTCTCTTCCACCGATCAGTTCTCCAAGAACTCCGGAAACGGCGCGAGTGTTCCAACGACTATCGTAATGGAAGCCCTAGCTACCGACGGGTGGGTTGGTGACCCACGCCAGCGACCACCCCACACCTCGTAGATAGGCATTGCACTTCGGCTACGAGAAGAGGTTGCGGTGCGCTACCCTCACGGATACCACAGGTGCAGCCTCGTCACCCAAATGCCTAAGGCTCGGCGATTTTGATAACCCCATGAACGTAGGTCGGTGATCGACAATGGCAGGCTACGAACGGAAGTACCCTGGACCACACACGTACGCGCTAACAGAGTACGTCCCCGAGGTAAACCGCACCAACCATCGGTCACGAGAGACACCGAGCGGATCAACCTCAAGCGATTCATCAATCGATAGACCTGTACGATCTAGCTGTTGTACCTGTACGTGGCGCACACCTCGAAGTTGTACTACGATGACGAGGGGGCAGAGATCGTTGCGGGAAGTTGTCGACGTCCGCCCAGCAGAGAGCCAAGCGTCGAAGCGCTCACACCCAACCAGAGCACCACCAGCAACACGAACAAGGCGAACGCCACATCACCGATGATGGGCAATGTCCAGATCTGTCCGAGCGAGACGGTCGCGACGGTCAACGCCCCCACCGGAAAGGTAAAGCCCCACCACCCCACTCCATAGGGAATGCCTCCTTGGCGGAGATACCGCCCGAGCAAGGCCAATGCCACGAGAAGTGACCAACCGCCAAAACCCCAGAGAAGCGTGGCTCCAATCATGGAAAGAGGGCCGATAGCCTGGGCGGAGGGACCAAGCACCATTTGTGCAACGTGCGCTAGATCCAACAAAGCAGCCGCTCCCACCCCTGCCGGGCCAAGCACGATCCAGAGGGACGGCGCCATCGTCGCCGCTGGCAGCGGTTGCGTAACCATACGATCGTGCAACATCGCCAGAACGAGCACAAACAAAATCAGTCCCACACCGAGGAAGGAGTAGCCCGTAAAGAGCAGTAGCCGAACCCCCGATGCACCCACGAGTCGCATGAGCGGGACGAGGACCACAGGCACGATGATCGTCACAACCGGAGGAATGAACCAACCTCCATTCACCTCCTGGCGATCATGATGATCGAGCGTGAACAGAAGATACGCAAAGAGGATGCTAATGAGCAGAGCCAACGGGATACCAATACCGTCGAGGACCTCAATCAACGTGGCGGTTGCACTCGATGATAGAACGCGCGGACCGACCGTAGCTGCGACGACCGAAAGAACGAGCACTCCACCCGGCACCGTGCCGTGCAACGGTCCACTCTGTGGATCTTTGAGACTCGCCCATGAGCGCGCCGGATAGATGATCCATCGCAGCAGATACGGAACAATCAGCAGCACCGCCAGAAGTGCAGCGAGCACTGCAGCACCGTAGGCTGCATCACGCATACTTGCATTCAGGCTGGCGATATGGCCCGGATCCTCCGCAGCGATCACGGCAATGATGCCGGTACCCATCACTGCACCAAACCATCCAGGACTCAGGCAGGCAAGCCATCCTGGATCGTCACCAGACAATCCTTGCGTCGCTGTGTCAGATCCAACTCGTTCCATGTGTATAATCGTAGTTCGTCGATAGTCGATGAAATAGGGTCAAAAGGCCTATTCACCGTGGCAATGCTGGCGAAGAGGTTCAATGACATCGCCTGACCCATCCGTCTCTCCACACAAGATCGGCCTATCGCTGGAGTCCTGCCAGCGTGCGACACCAACGATAGCGACACTTGACTGAACTACCCGTTCATGACCCTGGTAGGTTATCCAGCGATATCATCGACCTTCTCGGAGTCCGACAGGGGTGCCAAGATGTGCAGTTGAGGTTCCTCGCTCTCGAGCTCGGAGAACGCTGCCTCGCCGATGTCATCTTGAGAGGTGTCGATCAGCTGCGACCGGAAGTCATTAGCATAGGTGTGCTGCACGATCTTATACCGATCGTCAGGGGAGAGGTCGGTGAACACGACCCCCAGTGTCCTAGCCTTTATCGATCGCACCTCACCGGCACACTGGACATTGTCGCCATCAAAGCGCATGAACACCACGACCCGAGTACCTCGTTCGACCGACAGCGCGGTATTGGTCACAATACCGGCGCCGGCCAAACTCACATTTACCACCGTGCCGTAGACTTCGTCGGCCTGAGGTTCACTGAGCATGACTTCGCATGGCACCAAACAATCGACACGATAATGAAAGCGCTGCTGGCGCCGTCCGCTCACCAACAACATCGTACGAAGCATCCGACGGATCTCAATGATTGCCAATAGGGGCACCAGCCAATCAGCGAGACCAGGCAGGCGTGGAACCAAGCCTGTAAATTGCCCCACCACCCCAACAACGAGCAGGCAGGTGATGACGATGACCCATTTGAGTTGGTACAGGGCCGAGATTCCACCGGCATCACTTGCCGTCTTGGGCGTGACTTTGAAGGAGCGGTTGGTCTTACGAAAGATCACGGCCTTCCAAGCTTTGGTAAAGATCTCCATCGTAAGGGTTTCAAAGTGGAGGAACTCAGGATTGAGGGAGTACCCCTGAGCGAGCAAGGAGAAGACAAACTCGTTGAGCAAGAAGGCTGGTAACCACAAAAACACAAGATCATCAACCGTTGCGGAGATGGGGATCTGCCCCGTGGTGAGGGTCAACACCAGCACCAACAACAGGAGGAGGCGCATCACTCCAGATCCATAGGCAAAAAGACTTTCCGAGAAGGCGATGCGCTGTTTGAGCGTGAGCCCCTTGGCGATCAGTGGGTTATCGACGGAGCGAAGCACCGAGAGATTCCCTCTCGCCCATCGATCTCGTTGAATCAGATAGGAGTTCAGATCACCTGGCGCCATCCCCAACACGTAGGTGGTGTTGACATACCGGGTCGTCCAGCCCTTCTTAATCAGCTTGATGGAGGTATGATAATCCTCTGCAACCGTCTCAACAGCGACTCCCCCGATTTCGAGGAGGGCCGACCTACGCAAGATCGCCGCAGAACCGCACCAGAAGGCGGCGTTCATCTCATCCTTGCTCTCCATAAGTACGCGAAAGAAGAGTGACTGCTCGTGACGAAAACGTGAATAGTGCTGGACCGAATCGGTATTGGCAAACTCGTGCGGCGTCTGGACCAGGGCGACCGAGGCGTCGTCGAAGAGCCCTACGAGATCGGTGAGCATGGACGGCAACACCACATGATCGGCGTCGAGCGTGAGAATCAGCTCCCCGTCGGTCACCTCCAGTGCGTGATTGATGTTGCCCGCCTTCGCGTGGGAATTGTCTGGTCGCGTGAGGTAACCAACTCCCAGTGACCGTGCGAGCGCACCGACACTCTCGCGCCTACCATCATCGAGCACCCAGACCCTATGCTCCCCCTGCAGCTCTTTCGCACTCACAATAGTCGGGAACAACAATTCCGGTTCCTCGTCGTAGGTGGTGATAAAGACGTCGATCGTGGGCCAGTGCCTTGGAGGGTGCAGGACCGGATCTTTCCGCCGCTGGGCGGCTAATCGATAGATCAACGAGAGAACCAGTGAGACAATTGCATACACCTGGACGATCACGAGGCCAATCGCCAAGAAGATATTCGTACCGTGCAACAGATGTGTCACGATCCAGTAGACCCACAACAGTGACGAGAGCACCGCGAGCACCGCGAGCACCGCGAGCACACTAACAGCGTTCGGCTGTCGTCGAAAACTCCGTATACGATACTCGTTCACCGTCTCGGCGAGGGTTGAGATCCTGGCGATGTTATTGCTCACATCGACACCGCACAATCTCCCAAGTACACGGTAAGTACGTCCTGCACTCATGCCATCTGCTCCTGCATCCGGCCACGTGAAGACAGGACCTCGTTCATGTCGACGCCTCACCGGAAAGTAGATGAAGCCTCGTCTTCCTCTAGCCGAGGAGATACCATGACACGTAGATTCCTGCCACCCGGTGGCACCTACTATTGGCCTACCTTGTCTGTCCTCACCCTATCGGCGCCGTTTAGTGGTACTAAAGCAGATTCCAAGGGATGGGCGCGAAGAGAGACCCCCCATTGGAGAGTCCTTGGCCACGCATTGGTCGGCTATGCACGAGACCAAAGCAGCAGCGATGCGTGCGCCTCGGAGACCCAGCCCGTCACTGCGGTAGGACTCAGATCCTCGGTTTGGAGCTTACACCAACTTTAGCTTGGCCATCGATCCGAAAAAGACTCGCTCACCTGCGGCATCGAAGTAGACGACGACTTCACGATCGACCGAGCGTTCCCGAATCGCCCGCACTTCTCCCTCACCGTAACGGACATGAAAGACCCTGTCTCCAACTCGATACGGCGCTGGCTGTCCAGACCGTTGTGGTTGCCGAGGCTCTGGTAGAGGAAGGGAGGAGTACTCCAGCGACTCCAAACGTCGATAGACACCATCAGGCAGATCCGTGATAAAGCGACTCTCTGGATTGTAGATCACGCTCCCTTGAAAACTCCGTCGGCGCGCAGAGGAGATCATGAGGCGTTCCTTCGCCCGGGTCACCGCAACGTAGAGCAGGCGCCGTTCCTCCTCGATCTGACTAGGAGAGGTTAACGATCGCATATGAGGGAAGATCCCCTCCTCAAGTCCTACGACAAAGACGATTGGGAACTCAAGTCCCTTGGCCATATGCACGGTCATGAGGGTCATACTCGATTGATCGAGATCGGCGTCGATCGCGCTAAAGAGCGCGGTCTGCTCCAAGAAGGCCTCGAGCGAGTCAGCCTCCCCAGCGACTCGGCGCAGCTCCGCCAAGTTCTCGAGCCTTCCCTCGGCCGTGAGTGGATCCTCCTCGTTGATCAGGTCGACGTACTCGGTACGTTCAATCACCTCGTCAAGCACAAGCGGTGCGAGAGCCCCCTCTTGGACCTGCTGGCGAAGATAGGTGAGCAACTCCATGAAGTGCGTCAGCGCCTTGGCGGCCCTCGAAGAGAGCCCGAGCTCATCGGCAGAGAAGAGTTCCAAGGCATGCAGCATTGAGACGTTTCGGGTACGGGCTGCAGTCGCAAGCTGTTCTTGGGTGCCGGCTCCAATACCCCGATGTGGGGTGTTAATCACCCGCAAGAGCGCTACGTCGTCATCTGGATTCACCAAAATACGTAGATAGGCCAAGATATCACGAATCTCGCGACGATCGTAGAAACGCACCCCGCCGACCACGCGGTAGGGAATGCCAGCCTTCGAGAGCTCCTCTTCAAGGACTCGGCTTTGCGCATTCGTGCGGTAGATCACCGCAATGTCACGGAGGCTGGATCCACTGGAGAGCAGCGCCACGAGCTGGGACACCACAAACTCCGCCTCCTGGCGGTCGTCCTGGGCCACAAAATAGAGTGGTAGTTCTCCCTGCCCAAGTTCTGACCAAAGTGTTTTGTCGTGCCGGAGAGCATTGTGCGTGATCAGGGTGTTGGCGAGTTCGAGAATGGCGTTTGTCGAACGATAGTTCTGTTCGAGTGCGATCGTACGGGTCGCCGGAAGACGCTCCGAGAAACCGATGATATTGCCAAGATCCGCTCCACGGAAGCCATAGATCGACTGATCCGAGTCACCGACGACAAAGATATTCTTCTCGGGCTCGGCCAGAATGGAGATGAGCTCATTCTGGGCCCGATTGGTATCCTGGTATTCATCAACTAACAGGTAACGAAACCGACGTTGATAGTACTCACGCACTCCCGGATGTTCGCGAAGTCCGGTCACGACTAAGTTGACAAGATTGTCGAAGTCAACCGCATTGTTGGCGATAAGCGCGTCTTCATATGCCTGATAGAGGGTTGCCACCAAACGGTCGTAGGCCCCCACCGCATCAACCGCCATCTCGCGAGGTCCGATCAGATCGGCCTTAGCTGAGCTGATCTTGGCCATAACGGCCCGTGCGGGGAAACGTTTGGTGTCAAGTTCTAAGCTACGAATCGTACGCTCGAGCAGACGTCTCGCGTCATCGGCGTCATAGATGGTGAAACCTGATCGGAGTCGACCAAGCTCTGGGTGCACACGCAAGATTCGACTACAAGCAGAGTGGAAGGTCGATATCCACAGCGCCTGCGAGGCCTCGATGCTCACCAGCTCATGGACGCGTTCAGCCATCTCGCGAGCTGCCTTATTGGTGAACGTGATCGCTAGGATCTCATTCGGAGCGATGCCATGCTCGAGGAGATAGACCACCCGGCGAGTCAGTACCCGCGTCTTGCCTGAACCGGCGCCAGCCACAACAAGAACAGGACCATCCAGGGTTGAGACCGCCTCTCGTTGACGATCGTTCAGACCCTCTAAGACCTGTCGGCTAGCCTCAGCCGTCAAAAGCTACTCCCACTCAATCGTTCCCGGTGGTTTTGAGGTGATGTCATAGACCACCCGATTGACTCCATCCACCTCACCTACGATCCGATGCGCAATCACATCTAAGACCTCATAGGGAAGGCGAGCCCAGTCGGCCGTCATGGCATCGTCGGAGTCAACAGCACGTACGATAATGGGCGCATCGTAGGTTCGTTCATCACCAGAGACTCCTACGCTACGCAACGAGGGAGCCAACACGGCGAAATACTGCCACATGGATCGGCCAAGCCCCGCGTGCAGGATCTCCTCGCGGACGATCCTATCCGCTGCCCGCACCCGGGCGACAGCCTCCGCGGTGACCTCTCCAACAATGCGCACGGCGAGTCCTGGGCCAGGGAAGGGCTGTCGCCAGACGACCTCTTCGGGAATACCAAGCTCGACACCGATAGCGCGGACCTCATCTTTGAAGAGAAACCGTAACGGCTCGACCAGGGAAAATGTCATGTCGCTTGGCAGCCCGCCAACATTGTGATGGCTCTTGATGAGCGCGGCGGAACCGTTCCCTGATTCGATGACATCGGGATAGAGCGTTCCCTGGACGAGAAACCCTCCAGCATCGATATCGAGGGACGCCTCCTCAAACGTGCGAATAAAGAGATTCCCGATCGTCTTGCGTTTGAGCTCGGGATCCAACACGCCAGCCAATGCCGACAGAAAGCGTTGTGCAGCATCGACTACCACGAGTTTGATGTGGAATTGAGAGGAAAAGAGGGCGACCACCTGATCGGCCTCACCCTCACGCAGCAACCCAGTATCGACAAAGACACACGTTAGCTGGTCGCCGACAGCTTCATGGGTCAGCACAGCGGCAACGGTGGAATCAACTCCACCTGAGAGTGCGCACAGCACATTGCGATCCCCGACCTGGCTACGGATTTGTGAGATCGACTCCTCGATAATCGAGAAGTTGGTCCATTTCGGCTCAAGCCTTGCAGCCCGGAAGAGAAAATTACTGAGTACCTCACGCCCATGCTCTCCGTGGGAGACCTCAGGGTGAAACTGTACACCATAGCGGGCGCGCGTGGAATCCTCAAAACACGCAACTGATGAGTGTGCCGTCGAGGCCGTGACGATCGCACCACTTGGCGGTAGGACCATGGTATCTTGATGGCTCATCCAGGATGCAAAGGAGTCCGGAAGGTCCGCCAAAAGCGTACCAACACCCGGTGAGAGCTGTGCAATAGTAGTGCGCCCATACTCACCGGCTGGTGTCCGTTCCACACGCCCGCCGAGGCTTTGGGCCATCAGCTGTGCGCCGTAACAGATACCGAGCATCGGGAGACCCAGATCGTAGATGGCTGGATCGAGCGTCGGGGCACCCTCAACCCAGACCGACTTTGGGCCACCAGAAAGAATAATCGCTCGTGCTCCTCGCGCAAGAAGCTCGGCCGCGGTCACCTCATGCCCGACGATCTCGGAGTACACATGCAGTTCGCGAACCCGTCGGGCGATCAACTGAGCGTACTGCGCCCCGAAGTCAATGACGATGACTGGCGCCTCGCGAGAACTCTCCACTAATGCCCCATGCCAACATGCTGTGCCTGTTGTAGGGCCTTTCCTTCTGTCTGCAGCGCCGGGGCAACCATGACCTCCGCCTTCTGGAACTCCTTAATCGTCTCGTAGCCACAGGTCGCCATCGAGGTTCGAAGAGCTCCAAAGAGGTTCATGCGGCCGTCGTTCTCATGAGCTGGACCAACAAGAATCTCTTTGAGCGATCCGCGCGTCTCGGTACGCACGCGAGTGCCTCGAGGAAGGGTTGGATGAAATGTCGCCATTCCCCAGTGAAAACCACGCCCAGGTGCTTCGTAGGCTGAAGCGAGAGGAGACCCCATCATCACCGCATCCGCACCAACTGCGATGGCCTTGGAGACGTCACCGCCCTTGGACATGCCACCATCGGCGATCACATGCACATACACACCGGTTTCATCGAGATGGCGCATCCTCGCCGCGGCAGCGTCAGCAATCGCTGTCGCCTGCGGAACGCCAAGACCAAGCACCGCCCGCGTGGTGCAGGCGTTGCCTGGGCCAACACCCACCAGCACGCCAACAGCACCGGTGCGCATGAGGTGCAGCGCAGCCTGATAGGAGGCGCAGCCGCCGACGATCACCGGAATCTCAAGCTCACGAATAAACTTCTTCAAGTTCAATGGTTCTTCCGACCGCGAAACATGTTCAGCTGAGACGACGGTACCCTGGATGACGAGGATATCTAATTCGCCCGCAAGAATAGACTTGAGGAGCGGTTGTGTCCGCTGAGGAGTAACCGAGGCAGCCACCACAATCCCCTCAGCCTTGATCTGACGAATGCGTTCGGTAACGAGCGACTCCTTGATGGGCTCTTGGTAGACCTCTTGCATGCGTGCGGTAGCTTTTTCGGCCGGCAACGAAGCGATCTCGGCAAAAATAGGGTCAGGGTCTTCGTAGCGGGTCCACAATCCTTCAAGGTTCAACACACCCAGACCACCGAGTCGACCGATCTCAATGGCCGTCGCAGGTGAGACCACCCCGTCCATCGCCGATGCAAGAAAGGGAAGTTCAAATCTGAACGCATCGATCTCCCAGGAGATATCTACATCCTCGGGATCTCTCGTTCTTCGAGACGGTACGATTGCAATATCATCAAAGCCATAGGCACGTCGGCCCGACTTCCCAATTCCGATCTCTATTTCAGCCACTACTTCCTCCAATCGACGGGCTAACAAAAACACCTACGACCATGGTTACCCCATGGTCACCGAACCGGTCATCAACCATCCACACTCTGTCGGGAACCTCTCTGCCTCAACAAGTCCGGCCCCAATCTCACAGCAACGAGTCACACTGTGCCGCAATCCCGGGACCCTGCTTCAACAGACCCTGCCTGAGCTGACCCCGCTTCAACTGACGCGACCCAACTCGCCAAAGCCAATCGTTGCACAGTGTGTCGTTCACTACCGACTCGGTCGCTACAACTGACTGATCCACAACCACCTAGCCAGAGGATTCACAAATCCTGCTCAACTGTTAGAATCCTCTAGTCTAGTAGCTACGACTTGCACGGAGGTTCTGTATTCGATGCGCCTTAAAGGACTCGGCCTGGTTGTGCTACTCGTGTCAGGGCCGATGTTGCTCGCAGCGTGTGGTGCAACCACTGTAGCGACCCCAACGACCTCGCCAAATGCTACATCGGCGACCCTTGCGCCAGTACCACTCAATGGAGTCACCATTGATGTCGAGGCGGCATCTTCCACCCGTCCGCTACTTACCTCGTCAGTTGCTGACCTGAGCCACAAGTACCCAAAGATACGGATAGTGCTGAGCTACGAACCACCAACCAACATGAATCTCATCAGCCTCGAGCACCCAACAAATCTGCGAGTCTTTTCAGTAAACCCAGGGCGGACACTTCTCGACCAGCTCGGCGGAACTGAGCGCTTTGCATTTGCCTCCAGCACGCTGTACCTCTCGGCTAATCTCCCATCCGCACCAACGGTCACGCTCAACGATGCGGTACTCATCGGCATCCTCGAGGGATCCATCACCAACTGGGACAACCCCCTCATCGCTTCCGCGAACCCACATCTGACGCTACCCAATCTAGGCATCACCGTCAATCCACTTCCTGCCTCAGGACAAAGAGTAGCCATTCTAGAGCGTGAACTCGCCGTCCCCGCCACAAGCTACGGGGCAACTTTTGCACCGCACTGCACGACGACCCCTGGTTGCTTACATTTCTCACTGACCAAGCCGGCGATAGCTCCCTTTGCGGTCGACGCTACCAGTGGACAGGCAAGCCTACCAAGTAGTGCGCAGTATCCCCTCACGACCAACGAACTGGCCGTCATCACCACTGATCCTGCACACCCCAGAGAGGAGGCCGCTGCTGTTCGGATCACCCAGTCGCTCGTACAAAGTGGCAACCTCCCCACCGCCACTCGCACGAGTGAAGAGGCTAGCCTCAACAAACTCCTCAATGAACTCACTATTGAACACTATGCAAATGACCCTGCGCACACCTAAGCCTTGACGCCAGGAAGGGCCAGTTCATCTGGTGGTCCGCGCGTTGGGGGAGAACTGAATCGGACCCCAGAGGTGCTTGCATCGACGCCGCGACGCAAAGGACTGGCGAGGGTAACCGTATACCTGCTCTCTCAGCGCATCACCGTTGCTGATGAGTGAGCGATAGTGCTCATCCTGGCCCGACGACGGTAGTTGATGCCTCGTACCGTGCGAGGTTGATGGCCGCGTTATCGTCCCGTTGATGGGTGACACCGCAGCTGGCGCAGGCCCAGTGTTCGGCCTATCCGATATGCACCGCATGGCAGCGGTGGCAGGTCTTGGATGATGGGTACCAGCGGTCGGCGACCACCAGTTCCGAGCCGTACCAGCCGGTCTTGCAAGCCAACTGGTGTCGGGTCTTCCCGAGGGCGGACTCCGACAGGTCGCGCCTGCATGCCCTGGCCGGGTTTGGACCCTTCTGGCGGAGCATCCCTACCGTCTTGCGACCACGATCTCACTGTGGGTTTTGGCAGGTCCGGTGGTGAGGACGGGGATGTGATGGTTGCGGATGTCTGCGATGCGGCGTGGTCGCCGGGTGATCTTGTGTTGGGTGTCCCGGTAGCGACGTGATCCGATGGTGCGTCAGGACCGTTCCCGGCTCAGGTGTCGCAGTTCCTTAAGTGCTGTCTCTCGCGGCCTTGGGATCTCGACCCGTTGGATGACTTCGCCCCGTCTGTTGGCGACGGTGACAAGGACCCGGACCCCGACGTCGTGCCCTGTCCCGGGAAGCAGGCTCGGTGAGGGTGGGTTGAATCGGTAACTGGCCCAGTACCCATAACGCGACCGGCATACGAGTGCCTTGCGGGACACGGTGGCAAGGACCCGTGCGCGGTCCTTGTTAATGAGGCGCTCCAAACGCCGGGTATTCTCGTGGGTCCGGACCGTGCCGATCCTGGGGAAGGTGACGTGACGCCAGTCGGGCTCGACACGAATGGCTTCGGTGGTGAAGGTGACCCGACCCCGGTCGCGACTCGTCTTTGCGAACTAAGGGAACCCGACCCATCAATCTGGAGGCACCAGAGTGCCATCGTTCTTCAAGTGTTCGCCCACAACCACACAAGTGCGCTAGGCATGGTAAGCGGTGCTACGATAGTCGTGGGCACCCTGGTGTCGAAGCTACCCAGTCAAAGATGACGGTTGAAGATACGTGGTCGACTACTCTAGCCAGCCGCGTAGCCGCGACACTGGGCAAACCCTGGACACTGGGCAAACCCTGCGCGAGGAGGGCAATATGGACACAGAGCTGCTCATCATCTTTGTCAATGAATCGGACCGTGTACATCACCGCTCAGCCGCTGACTTCATCATCCGCCAGGCCCTTGATGCTGGGCTCGTTGGAGCCTCCGCTTTTCGTGCTATCGATGGGTTCGGTACCCATCACCGCCTTCACCATCAAACGCTCCTCTCGATGACCGACGACGAGGGCATCGCCATCTTTGTCTCGGACACCCCTGATAAACTCGACCATTTCGTGGGCGCTCTCTCCGCTGCTGGAGTAAGCGCAGCTACTCTGCGACTCCCTGCCACACTTGGCCATCTCGGTTGAGTTGGTTGGGCCCGCGTGATCACTCAGGAGCTCATATTCCAGCTACGGCACTGTTCACCAGAGTACTTTTTCGTTTAACCCACTGAATAGCCACTGCAAGACAGGCGACGTCGAAACGGAACATCGGAAATTCCCTACCCGCCGAGCACAGCCTCCCGGCTCGTGCGGTGAATCCGTGGGATCTGCCGACGGTAGCTTGCGTTATACTAGCCGAGTGTCCTCGATTCGCACCGTGATGTTCTTTGCTCCTGACCCGGAGACGCAGTGCCGCTGGTGGGCTGACCACATGCTCGGTGGCGAACCCCAGCACGAAGGGTTGTACTGGTGGCTCGACAGCAGCGAAGGAATTGAAGTGGGTTTCCACCCCGCCGACAGCGAACGTAATCCTTTAGGGCGCACTCCAGTGGTGTATTGGAACTCACTGCATGGAGTCGATAGACAAGTACAAGAACTCCTCGTGGCTGGTTGCACATTGCATCGCGGACCCCTGGTAATCGAATCCAATCGTCGAATTTGTCAGCTACTTGATCCATTCGGCAACTGTTTTGGACTTGACGGTCTCTAGAGCCAGACAACATCGGGGAGCCACTGCTGGCACGTCTCCCCTGCCACCTTTGCACCTCCTATAGGACCAACCTGTCGCATCACTTTCCTTGGCTCGCCACACCTGTAGTCTGGCCGCGATGCACGATATCGATCATCGCAAGCCACATATGGTGTCCTTAGCTCAGACTCGCGTTTGGCAACCTTCTGATCATCTCGCCGAGCGCAGCAGAGCCCATGCAGGCGCAAAGGCGTCGACGATTCCGATCGTTGGCACTCCGGCCGTCACGACTGACCCTGTACACACCGTCGACCTCTACTAAATCCGCTCGGAGCTAGACTCGTCGTCAATATGTCATTAGATGGACAACACGTGAATTCCCCATTGATCGACGCACAAGAAGAGAAGGGGAACGGCACTGATTCCTCACCTCCCGCACCTGTAAGCTACTTCACTCGCCAAGATACACATCGCTATCTGCCACTTCCTCCCAGTGAGGGTCCTTGGAATCCCGGGGCCTGCCATGGCGGTCCACCCTCAGCGCTAGCCGTCCATGAAATTGAGTCCTACGAAGTCGATCCCGATCGCAGACTCTCCCAGGTCCACGTCGATTTCTTCGGGGAGGTACCACTCAAACCCCTTATCTGGGAGACCAACCGTTTACGGGCAGGACGACGCATCGAGCTGATCGAGACCACGGCCCACACCGACGCGGGACGCATCGTGCTCTCTGCTCGCGGTTGGAGGATGTCGACCGAGGACCAACGCGCTCCCCAAAGGGAACCAAGCACCACGATACCGGGTCATGAGCATGGTCACCCAGACCAGTCCATGGCCTCATTCCCCTATGGCGCCTCCATTGACTGGTCATTTCTTGAAGGCGGCTTTACCGATCCTGGTCCCGCGACCGTCTGGGCCCAACCACGGCTCAACCTGATCGACAGTGATCCCCTACAGCCGATCGAGGCGGTGTTGTTGGTGGCGGACTCTGCAAATGGGATCAGCTCTGAACTCGACTTCCATGAGTTTCTCTTTATCCCTACGGCGATGGAGATCGCCCTCCGATCACGCCCGCTGAGCACCGAGATCGGGATCTCGGCACGGACAACCGTCGCTCACGACGGGATCGGCACCACTCGCGCTACCCTCTTTGACCGCGACCACAGTTACGGGTACCTGTTACAGACCCTCTACGTCGACCGGCGATAGGGGTAACCTCCCGTGTCAAACCAGTCACTCGAGGAGCGTCAACAGATCGACTAACATTCGCGCCGAGGCACCCCAGATAAGGTCCGGTGCCATCACGAAAAAATGAAACAGACCCCAACCGAACGCCTCGCTGTACCAAAGCTCACAAAAATAGTCGGGGGTGTACACCAAGCTCAACGGCACTTCCAGCACGACCTCGACCTCGTCGGCGTTGAGGGTGACGACTGGCCGCGACGTCGAGCACCCGACGATGCCAGAAAAACTGCTCCCACTTCCACGAATGGCACCCGAACCGAGAAGTCCGAGCAGCTCGATAGCGGAGCCATCGATGCCAACTTCCTCGTATGTCTCCCGCAGAGCAGCATTCTCGAGCGTCTCTCCAGCTTCCACCCTGCCCCCCGGAAAGGAGATTTCACGAGGGTGATTTCGCAATGCCCCAGAACGTCTCGTCATCAACACCATCGTCTCGTCGCCAGCGGGATAGAGCAGCAGCAAGACGGCGGCTCCGTTCCCACCGATCCCAGTAGGCAGCGGGGAGAGCGAGCGTTTCAATCGCTCCACGACCGCGGCATATGGAGGAATACCACCAGACTCCGATCTCAGTATCACGGGGACGCGACGGGCAACCGTCGGCAAACCCTGGAGGTATTGATGGAGATCTCGTACTGTCATGGCGACTCAGCTGCAACCTTCCCCTCATGAACGCCAGCACCAAACCTTCTTGTACTCACATGACTGGGTATGAACCGTGTCCAAAACTAGCTCTGACGGATGTTTGCACACCCGCCAGAGTAGTTCCTTTACGCGAAGGAGCAAGGATGGATGATTACATCATCCCGCCCATGCCACCCATACCGCCCATACCAGCGGCAGCAGCTGCTGCGGCGGCCCCGGCATCCTTGGGCTCTGGCTTATCAGCCACGAGCGCCTCAGTCGTAAGCAACAGTGCTGCGATCGAAGCGGCATTCTGTAACGCTGAGCGCGTCACCTTTGCAGGATCAATAACTCCAGCCTTCACCAGGTCCTCATAGACACCAGTTCGCGCGTTGAGGCCAACATTGCCGCTCTCGCGCTCCACCGTTTGCACGGCGACAGGACCTTCGAGCCCTGCATTGAACGCGATCCACTTCAAAGGCTCCTCAAGCGACTTGGCGATCAGACGAGCTCCCGTCGCTTCGTCACCTTCGAGTTTCCCAGCAACGTCCATAACCGAGCTGCGCGCCCGCAACAGAGCGGTACCGCCACCAGCGACGATCCCCTCCTCGATCGCGGCACGAGTCGCCGACAGGGCATCCTCGATACGGTGCTTCTTCTCCTTGAGTTCTACCTCAGTCGCGGCACCAACCTTGACGACGGCGACGCCGCCTGCAAGCTTGGCGAGTCGCTCCTGGAGCTTCTCGCGATCCCAGTCAGAATCGGTGTCATCGATCTCGCGACGAATCTGAGCAATCCGCCCCTCGACCTCAGCCTTTTCGCCAGATCCACCGATGATCTTGGTGGCGTCCTTGGTCACCTCGACACGACGTGCCTCTCCCAAAAGATCAAGAGTTGCATTCTCAAGTTTGAGTCCAACCTCTTCGGCGACGACCTGACCACCGGTGAGAACGGCCATGTCTTGGAGCATCGCCTTGCGTCGCTCGCCAAAACCTGGAGCCTTTACCGCGACCGAAGTGAAGGTACCGCGAATCTTGTTGACTACGAGCGTTGCGAGCGCCTCACCTTCGAGATCTTCAGCGATAATCAGCAACTGACGACCACTCTGCATCACCTTCTCAAGCAGCGGCAGCAGCTGCTGAATCGAGGAGATCTTCGAGGAGTAGTACACAATGTACGGATTCTCAAGAATCGCCTCTTGTCGATCAGGGTTCGTCACAAAGTACGGCGAGAGATAACCCTTATCGAACTGCATGCCCTCGGTGAACTCAAGCTCGAGACCAAAGGTGTTCGACTCCTCAACCGTCACCGTGCCATCTTTACCGACCCGGCCGATCGCCTCGGCGAGCACCTCGCCAATAGCCTGATCAGCAGCGGAGATAGCAGCTACCTGGGTAAAGTCGCTCTGTCCTTCGATTGGCTTCGCCTGTGCCGAGATTGCCGCCACCGCAGCAGCGACTCCCTGCTCAATGCCTCGCTTCAGCGCCATTGGGTTAGCCCCAGCAGCCACATTACGGAGACCCTCTCGGATCATCGCCTGGGCGAGCACCGTCGCTGTCGTAGTACCATCACCGGCAACATCGTTGGTCTTGGTGGCGACCTCCTTGACGAGCTGCGCACCCATATTCTCATAGGGATCCTCGAGCTCAATCTCACGAGCAATCGAGACGCCGTCATTGGTGATCGTTGGAGCCCCGAAAGACTTCCCGAGCACCACGTTACGACCTTTTGGCCCTAGTGTGACCTTGACCGCGTCAGCAAGCTTGTTGACGCCAGCCTCGAGGGATCGGCGAGCCGTCTCATCAAATTGCAAAATCTTCGGCATTACTTCACCACCTTTGCCAGCACATCACGACCATTGAGGATAAGAAGATCCTCGCCGTCAACCGTGATCTCAGTTCCTCCGTACTTCGAGTAGACAACGGTGTCACCAACGTTGATATCAAGGGCGATAATCTCACCAGTCGACTCAGCACGCTTACCTGGGCCAACAGCAAGGACCTGGCCCTGCTGGGGCTTCTCTTTGGCGGTATCAGGAATCACCAGTCCAGATGCTGTCCGCTCTTCGGACTCTGCTGGACGGACCACGATCCGATCCTCTAAGGGATGGAGATTCATTCTGTTTTGCCTCCTTGTTTGAGTTAACTTGCCACCTATTGGCCAACTAGCACTCTAGTGCCTCGAGTGCTAACTTCCATCCTCACAGGCAAGTTTTCTCGCAGCAGGGAGCGTACTTGACCCAGATGGGCAACGATTCCGCAGGCGAAGTCGATGCCGAGCCTCTCTGCGTCTAAACACCCTCGATAAGGGTACGCCCGGGATCGGCATCGACGGCACTAACACCTGGATCCCCCATCGATCGGTGAAAGGCAGCAGCCGCAGCGATCATCGCTCCGTTATCGGTGCAGTATCGTTTCGCAGGGATCGCTCCAGCGATACCGCGATCAGTGGCGACCTGGCGGATCATGGTACGCAACAGTTCGTTGGCAGCGACACCACCGCCGAGCACGACCGATGCATAGGGTGCAAGAGAGAGCGCACGATCGACCTTGATCACCAGCGCATCCACGGCGGCGATCTGGAATGCGGTCGCAATTTCAGCTACTCCCACCTCAGGATGCGTCCTCACGAACGACATCACCGCCGTCTTCAAACCCGAGAAGGAGAAGTCAAGTCCTTCGCCTCGCAACCCGCGAGGAAAACTGATACTCGGCGCCGTGGCTTCCTGGGCCACTCGTTCAATCGCTGGCCCTCCTGGGTAGCCGAGATCCAACAGACGAGCCACCTTGTCAAAAGCCTCACCGGCTGCGTCATCCTTAGTTCTTCCGATCAGTCGATACGCGCCAGGCGCCTCCACCCTGATCATCTCGGTATGCCCGCCAGAGACGAGGAGCACCAGCGCCGGCAGCTCCACCGGTGCCTCAAGGGCCGCCGCGAACAGATGACCCTCCATATGATCCACTGGATAGAGTGGAAGATGTCGTCCGAGCGCTAAGCCCTGGGCGCTTCCTACCCCCACCATCAGTGCCCCTGGCAAGCCAGGGCCGTTGGTCACCGCTATCGCGTCGAGTTGATCGAGGCCCAGATGCGCCTCATCGAGGGCGGCGCGAATCGTCGTAAGGATCGCGTGATCATGGGCCCGCGCAGCCAACTCAGGCACCACTCCGCCAAACGATGCATGAATCTCGATCTGGGATTGAATGATCGACGAGAGCACGGTCGTCCCTGACAGTACCGCCACCGCGGTCTCATCGCATGAGGTCTCGATGCCCAAGATCACACCGGCGTCGACAAGCCGTAACTGCATGCTGGAGGGTTCGGTGAAAGCGGTGTTGCTGGAGTGCTCAAGCATGGGTTCGTCCATCCTGGGTGAGCGTTTCAGCAATCCCCTGACGCCGGGCCAACTCACCAGGCGCATCGAGGTCATAGAGCCACATGATGATCGCATCCTCGCCGTTGTCATGGTAGTACGCACGTCGGATCGCCACCGGAGCAAAACCAAAGCGCTGGTAGAGGCGTTTGGCGCGGTCGTTATGGGCGCGCACCTCTAGCGTGCAGTCCTTGATTCCCTCCACACGGGCGGCGTCAAGCGCATCGAGGACCAGGCGGGTCGCCACCTTGTGTCCCCAGTGATGAGGATCAACCCCGACGGTGGCTATGTGTGCCTCGTCGATGATGTAGAGCATGCCCAAATAACCCAGCAGCTGATCACCCTCCTCCGTCACCGCAACGCGATACCGTCGGTCTTTGCGTCGAGTAATCTCCTCCTCAAAGAGTCGCCGACTCCACGGAATACCGGAGATTTCCTGCTCGATTCGCACCACTTCATCGAGGTGTTGTTCTTGCATCGCCATGATACGCACGGTCATGATTGGCGACCGACCCTACCGATTGACCCATCAGCTAAGCGCACGTCAAAACCCCGTCGAACACCAGAATCCTTCACGTACCAGGCACGTAGATCTCCAAGATCGCTCACCGCCCCGCACCGGAAGCGTGTCACCGCGTAGTCAACCAAGTTATGCTTGGCCTCAAAAAGCTCCGCACCCCATCGACGCCCCTCCTCACGCAACTGACCCGCTACCAGATCTTGAGGTTCGATCGACAGATCAGCCGGAGCAAGCACACGCACACGATCGATCGCCTGGGCCTGGCCCGCACGGACCTCGACCTGAAGTAGCTTATTGCGACCAAGCGGTTCAAGGATGAGGCCACGCTGGCCCGCACCAAGAACGCTCGCAAGGTCCTCAGCCAACGGATCGAGCGATCGGAAACTCACCACGGGAACCCCCAGCGACCAGGCCAGAAGGCGCACAAAGGCCGCCGCGCTGCGCAACGGTAGCAGTGGTCCTGGCCCAGTTACCAGCGCCAGTAGCTCGATCACGTCGCCATCGGTGAGCTCTTCGACGGTACTCGCGAGCGTGCCGAGTGGACGATCACCGATAGATCGCTCACGATCGACCCCGTCGCGCCGCGCGACAATCCGTCCGGGACGAGTCGTGCAGTCGACCAGGACGGTCAACGGGGTACTCAACGTAGCCATTGCAGTCGCTCCTGCCAATCGGGGGTTCCTTCGAACTCCATCACGCGTCCATAGTCTGCAACCATGATGGTAATCGCCAGGCGCTCATACTCTTCGAGTGCACGCCCATGTTCTGCCCACTCGACAATCACGATCGCGCCTCGATCCAACTCCTCCAGGATACCTTGGTCCTGGAGGTAGTCGGGGTCCTGCACGCGGTAGAGATCAACATGGTAGAGCTCGCCTCCTCTCGCGAGGGCGTAGGACTTCACGGTCACAAAGGTCGGAGAGGTCACTGGCCGCTCGATACCGAGGCCATTGGCCACCCCCTGGGTAAAGGTGGTCTTACCCGCACCCAACTCCCCCGTCAACAGGATGAGGTCACCAGCGACCAGCGTCGTTCCAAACCGGCGACCGATCGCAACCATCTCCTCGGGCGTTGCCAACTCACGTCGCATGCGGCCCACCAGAAAGCGTTAAGCGAGCTCGTGCAAAATCCACTCGCATCTCCGTCAGGCGCGTGGCCCCGCCTCGCAAGACGTAGGCGGGGTGATAGGTTGGGATAACGAGAATGCCATTGCGATCATGTCTACGACCCCGTAACGCGGTCAACGACCCCGTCACACCGAGGACACGAGAGACGGCCGTCTTGCCAAGCAGGAGTATGACCCGCGGATCGACTAACACGATCTGGCGCTCAAGCCATGGTGCACAGGCATGCATCTCGTCAGGTCGCGGATCGCGGTTGTTTGGAGGTCGGCACTTCACGACATTGGTGATGTAGACCTGGTCTCGGGTACGCCCAAGCTCCTCCTGGATCAACCGATCCAGGAGCTTCCCTGATCTTCCTACGAAAGGGCGACCCAGTTCATCTTCCCGTGCCCCAGGACCTTCTCCGATGATCATCAGGTCACTTGGGACCTCACCCTCACCGACCACGACCTGCGTGCGGGTCGTGGCCAACCCACACGACTGACAGACGAGCGCCTGCGCACACAGAAGTGCAATGGAGTCAGCCACGATATCTCCTGGGAACACGATCACTGATGCCAGTCAGAATCTCATAACTGATGGTGGAGAGACGAGTCGCGAGTTCATCAGCTCCGATAAACTCCGAACCCTGTGCGCCGATGAGCACTACCTCATCACCGACCTCAACGGCGGGATCGGTCACAGCGACCATGAGATGATCCATCGCCACCACGCCGGCCAGGGGGTGACGCGTTCCTCGGATCAACACCTGACCCCCAGCATCGAAGAGTCCGCGGCGGAACCCATCGGCGTAGCCGATGGGAATCGTTGCGATCGACGTCCCCGCGGGGTGCCAGCGTCGATGTCCGTACGAGACTCCACTGGCCTGCTCGAGTTGATGGAGCCTCGTTACCCGACTCACGAGCCGCAGCACTGGTCGCACAGCGACTTCGCTGACACCATAACCATACATACCGATCCCAAGACGGATCAGGTCAAAACCGGTCTGTGGGTAGTTGACCAGGCCCGCCGTATTGGCAAGATGCAGCAGGGGCGGTACCTCCAGTAGGCCGACCACGCCCTGATAGACCTCTTGCAGACGCATAACCTGTGCGAGCACGCTCTCCTCACCCGGCTCTCCTTCATCTGCCCTGGCCAAGTGCGAGTAGATCCCCGTCACCCCGATGCCGGCCGCCTGAGCCGCCTTGGCCATAATGAGGACCTCCCCCGCCTCGCTGCCCAAGCGATGCAGGCCAGTCTCCACTTCGAGTTGCAGAGTCGGCTGATACTGGGCGCGATCACGCCGAGAGAGCGCCTCTACCTCCTCGATCATCGAAGTGAGGGTCTTGGTCGTATGGATCGTCGGGGTGATGCGATGTCTGATGGTCTCACCAAGCAGAGAGGGGTCCGGCTCTCCAAGGAGCACGATCGGCAACTGCACGAGGTGTGTACGCAGCGCGATCGCCTCATCGAGAGTGGCCACAAAAAAGACGTCAGCGCCACCCAGAGCCGCGGCGGCGGAGACCCTCTCGGCACCATGGCCGTAGGCATCCGCCTTCACCACCGCGCCAAGCCGGACCTGGGCGTTAGCACTCCGTGCGAGGGAATGGAGACGCGCGACGTTCTCGCGTACCGCCACCAGATCGACTTCGGCATAGGTCGGTCGGCGCGAGGAGGTGATCACCGAAGCAATTCCTGCGCGGGCGACACGCAATTGAGACTCCCGTAATAGCGCGCGATGGCCTCAACAAGCGACGTCGCCGTCACTTTGCCGGTGGCCACACCCGCACCAGCCGCGCCGTGCAGGTAGGCCCCAGCCCAGGCGGCCTCATAAGCAGACATCCCTTGTGCAAGGAGCCCGGCGATGACTCCAGCGAGCACATCACCAGTCCCGGCGCTCGCCAGTTTGGCCGTTCCAACAGCTGACAGGGCGACCGCACCCGATGGATCAGCGACGATCGTCGGTGATCCCTTCAAAAGGACGACGGCACCGCTATCGATGGCCGCCTGCGAACAGGCTACGACTGGGGAGCCCTCGATCGGACCAAAAACCCGTTCGAACTCACCATGATGCGGTGTCAAAATGGTCGGAGCTCGCCGGCGTGTGAGCGTTCGAGCAAGATTCGCCGTGTCACGAAAACAGGTCAACCCGTCCGCATCAAGAACGATCGGGCAATCCGTATCGACCAGAAGACGACGGACGAAGTTCCCAATCTGCAACGAACCTCCAAGGCCCGGCCCCAGCACGATGGAACGAAAGCGTCTGGAGGCGGCGACGACCGGTTCCGCGAAGTAGGACTCGAGCCGATCGACGACGACTTCGCTAGGGTGATCGATCATCTCATTCGGCTCCGCCCTCGTCACCAGGTGCACCATCCCCGCACCAGCCGCCATTGCGCCTCCCGCACCAAAGCCCGCAGAGCCACGCATGCCAGCTGAGCCGCCAACGACCATGACACCTGCCGACCATTTGTGACTCTGGGCGGGCACCTCTGGGATGACAGCGCCAAGATCACGGGCTGTCACCAGATGGCAACGCGAATCCACCGGATGCAGCTCTGGAAGGATACGCACCAGCCGGCCCGAGCGCTCACGCCCTGGCCCAAAGAGATGACCAAACTTGAGCGCACCGATAACCGCGGTGTAGTCTGCATGAATCGCCTCGCCGACGAGTTCTCCGGTGTCACCGGAGATCCCAGAGGGAAGATCAACGGAGAGTACTGGGACCCCGTCAGGCAACTTTGGTGGGTCAAAGGGCCGAGCCAGACCCGTTCCAAGGATCGCATCAACCACGAGATCTGGCTGAGGACCCATCGAGAGCAGCGGCATCGCCTCGGGCTCGACCACCAGGGCCGACACCCCGAGTCGGTTGAGATGGTGCCCCATGCTCCGCCCGTCGTTCCCGTTGTTACCACGCCCAGCGACGATCAGCACGCGACGGCCATAGGTCCCGCCGAGGAGAGAAATCGCCGCCTGTGCGAGTGCATACCCCACCCGATCGATCACCGCAGACGTCGCCCCTTGTTCCGCTAATTCGCGATCAAACTTCGCGACCTCTGCTACTGAGACTACTGGATCCACGACAACGACCTCCCGACTCAACTCCGTCACATGAGCCTAGCCGTCGACCGTTACTCCTCGATTAGCGCAACGACATGGGCAATCGCGAGCATCTTGGTGTGCGTCAAACTCAACGAAAACTCGACAACGCCACCATCCATAGCGAGTTGGGCTGCACCTCCCGACAGCTGTAGAACAGGCGCACCAGAGGGTAGTCGCAGGGTCTCGATCTCCTGGAATCGCACCGACCCTAGGCCCACCCCTAGCAGTTTCATCGTCGCCTCCTTGACCGCAAAACGAGCGGCAAGGCTCTCTGGACGCCCGGATACAGAATTGAACTCCGCCCGTGTGAAGAGGCGCTCAACGATCTGAGGAGTGCGCTCGAGGGCGACTCGAAACCGAGGCACCTCAACGGCGTCGATGCCGGTGCGGATTCTCACTCGATCTCAGGTGCCCCGACCATCTCGGCCGTCTCCACAAACCGTGCGGCCGGCGTCGAAAGCGTCTCTCGCGCCCGCGAAATGATCCTGAATCGCCGAGCTATCGGTGCCAATTCTCGAATCTCTACCCGAACCAGCTCGTGCGCAGCGACCTCTCGCACCACCGCGAGTGAGGAGAGAAACCCACCGCCAACGCCCTGAAGAATCGCCTCCTTGACCGCCTCGCCGCCGGCCAACTCGATCGCCAAGCGCGGTGCTAACCCACTGGCCGCGAGGGCCTCCTCCGTGGCACGTCGCACACCAGAGCC
Organism: Ferrimicrobium sp.; assembly: GCF_027364955.1. Classification (NCBI taxonomy): domain Bacteria; kingdom Bacillati; phylum Actinomycetota; class Acidimicrobiia; order Acidimicrobiales; family Acidimicrobiaceae; genus Ferrimicrobium; species Ferrimicrobium sp. The sequence continues at coordinate 77,975 of NZ_DAHXOI010000008.1, read as the reverse complement.
CGCCTCCCGAAGGATCAGCGGGATGCGTGACACCTCGCCCCATCCGAGCATCTGGTTCGGAAGCGCACCGAGGAGCTCTGGTCGCACCACGTACACGAGATGATCTCCACCAACCATGATCTCAAGCATGTTCTCGGGCAGCTCCTCAGATGGGGATTCGATGACCCCCACCTCGAACTCGCCAGCAACCACCAACTCCGTCACCTCGGATGAGTTGAGCGACCGTGTACGCAGATCAACACCGGGAAATTTGGTACGATACCGTACAAGCCAGCGTGGGAGAATGTAGGCAGATACCGTATTCGAAGCCGCGATCAGCAACAGTCCGTCGTTACCCTTTGCCACGCTGTCGACGTAGTCAAGAACCCCACGATAGGCACGATAGACCTCGCGGGCACGACGGGCCAGGTCTTGACCAGCAATCGAGAGCTCCACCCCGTGTCCAGAACGGACGTGCAGCCGTTGACCCACCGCATCCGAGAGGTGTTTGAGTTGTTGGGAGACACCCGGTTGCGAAATACCAAGCTCCTTGGCTGCATCAGAGAGGTTATGTGTCTCGGCGACAAGCGCAAGCGTGATGAGGTAGTTGGGATCGATACGGCGTTGCTCTGGAGTGATCATAACTGCCATTAGTGTATCGCGAAACCCGATAACAAATGAAATAGGCTCACACTGATCGTCTGGTGAGTCTACGCTACATGCATGGCATCACCTCGGCGTATCGGCTTTGTCGGCACGGAACTCGCACCCCTGACACCAAGTGCAGGTGGACTCGAACGACTCGTTACCGGTTGGGCAGCCGGACTCGACGGTTACGAATCCATCCTGGTCTCACGCTTTGATGATGGAACGCAATCCACCCACCATAGCCGTCTACCCCTCGCCCAAGTGGTTGAGTCCTGCGACGTGGTGGTGATCAACAACCGACCGGAATGGACCCACCAGATCGACAAGCCAACGGTGCTCATCCTCCATAACACCGCCGAAGCATGGACCCCGACCACAGGGGAATCACAACCACCCGCATTGGAGCCAGTCCCCATTCCCCGCCAGGTCACCGTCGCGACGGTATCGCTCTTCCTGGCCCATCACGCGAAGCATCATCTCGGGCTCACCTCGCTCCCCCGAGTTTTACCACCCTTTGTGGATCCAGCCTTTCTCTGTGGTCCGCCGTGGAATGGATCAGATCAGCGGCTATTGTTTCCGAACCGCCTGCTGGTCAAGAAGGGGGTCGAAGAGACCATAGCCACCGTTGAACGGCTTGCTCACCCAAGGTCAATGACGGTCTTCCTGGCGAACTTTTCCCCCTGGACCGAGCCCACCGCCGAACATCGTGCCCTCGTGGCCCGTATCGAGGCCTCTACCCGATGCACGCTGGCACCCCGAATCGACTCCAGTACAAAACTCGCCACACGTATGGCCGCCGCGTCGGCCATCCTTGCACCCTCTACGCGACCTGAGGGTTTGGGTCTTGTTCCCCTTGAAGCACTCGCACTTGGCATTCCCACGATCATCAGTGGCCTCGGCGGGCTACGTGAACTCGCTCCCTACGGTGCGACAATCACCGAACCCACCGACACCGACTCCTTTGCGGCCGACGTTGAAACAGTCCTTAGTGCACCGCCGGTCATCGACCATCGAGGCATCCGTCGCGACTTTAGCCTTGCTCACTCGATCGCAATCCTCGAAGAGTTAATCGAGGCGATCATTCAACAGTGACGGTCTTGGCGAGGTTGCGGGGCTTATCGAGATCGTATCCGCGTACCTGTGCCATCCAACCAGCTAGCACCTGTAAGGGAAGGACCATCAATAGCGGTGACCAGAGCGGATCGGATTGCGGCACCCGGAGGATGGTGTCAGCGAGATCGGTCGGACTCGCGTCGCCATCGACGGCTACGACGACGAGCTTGGCACCTCGCGCTCGCACCTCCTCGAGATTGGAGAGCATTTTCTCGTGAAGACGATCCTTGCCAAGAAGCGCCACGACCACTGCCTGCTCATCGAGCATCGCAATCGGGCCGTGCTTGAGCTCGCCCGCAGGGTACGCCTCAGCCGCGATATAGCTCAACTCCTTCATCTTCAGCGCCCCCTCCATGGCCACCGGATAGAGAAGATTACGCCCAATGAAGAAGAATCGTTCCCGATGAAGATACTCGGCCATGCCGGCACGCCAACTCTCTTGCCGTTGCACCGTCATACGCAAGAGTTCGGTCATCGCTAGGAGCTCTCGCCGGCGTCGTTTGGACTCCTCCGGGTAGAGAACCCCCTTTAACTCCCCGAGATAGATGGCCAACATCCCGAGCGCTCCGATCTGGGCGAGATGGGTCTTCGTCGACGCAACAGAGATCTCGGGCCCTGCCCGTGTGTAGAGCACGGCGTCAGCGACTCGACTCAACTGGCTACCGATCACGTTGGTGATGGCGATGGTGCGCGCACCACTGGCCATGCATTCGCGCAGAGCGGTGATCGTCTCAAGGGACTCTCCTGACTGGCTGATGCCGACCACCAGGGTATCCGCGTCAAGGATTGGATCGCGGTAGCGGTACTCGGAGGCGACATCGACCTCGACAGGGATCCGCGCAAGATGCTCGATCAAGTAACGGCCTACCAGACCAGCGTGGTAGCTCGTACCGCATCCGATGATTACCACCTTGCGGACTCGCCGAAGTTCATAGGAGTCAATCGAAAGTTGATCGACTATCGCCTCATGGTCGAGTGTCATCAACGCTGACACCGTATCGTAGAAGGCCTCGGGCGACTGATGCAACTCCATCTCGTAATAGCTCGCAAAACCGTCGAGCACGGCATCCTGCGAACTCCACTCGATCGTGAGTGGCTCCAAGGTCGCCAATGACACTCCCCCGTCGCCCTCGACTCCCTCACCAAGGACCACCACCTTATCCTCGGGCACTTCATAGAACTGATCCGCAAGGGAAAGAAAGGCCGGCGCATCCGAGGCGAAAAAGGATTGCCGCCCATTGCGCCCAGCGAGCAATGGAGATGTTCGACGCACACCGAGAAGGAGTCCAGGATACGAACGCAACGCAACGACGATCGACATATGTCCAAGGAGCTGCCCAAAAACCGTACCAAGGGCATCAGCGGGGCGCCCGCCATCGCGCAACGCCTCCTCCAAAAGGTGCGCGATCACCTCGGAATCGGTGTCAGAGCGGAACACGTGTCCCCGTTCAAGCAGGGCTTGGCGCAGTTCGCGAAAATTTTCGATGATGCCATTGTGCACAATAGCGATCTCCCCAGTGCAGTCCAGGTGAGGATGCGTATTCGCCAGGGTCGGTGCTCCGTGCGTCGGCCAGCGAGTATGTCCCACCATCACCTGACCCGTGGTGAAAGGCTGCGCTGTCAACCAATCCGCTAAGACTCCCATTGACTCACGGGCTACCGATGCCTTCGCCACCTCAAGCTCACCGTGATGGATGATCGCCACTCCGGCCGAATCGTAGCCCCGGTACTCAAGCCGACGAAGCCCCTCAAAAATCGAGACAAGATCCAGCTCGGCCCCCACCGCTCCAACGATACCGCACATAGCAAGACCTCCTTTAGATCGACATGAGCCGTCCGGTGACGACCTCCACCTTGGCAACGAGCTGGTCGGCCAAGCGTTGGGCCACCCCGACATCCGCTGCTTCGACAAGAATCCTGAACACGGGTTCAGTACCGCTTGGACGCAATACCACTCTTCCATCAGATCCCAACTCAGCCTCGACCTTGGCAACCAACTCCAAGAAATCAGTCTCTGCGAGGATGCGGTCGCGCACCTCGGTCTTGACTTGCCGGTGTATCTGCGGAAACCGTACCACCTCTTGGGCACGGAAACGATCTAACGATCCGCCCCAGTCTGCGAGCGCGTGCAACAATAGCGCTCCGGAGACCAGCCCATCACCGGTAGGACCAAGGTCTTGTACGATAATATGCCCACTCTGCTCACCACCCAGAGAGAGCTCCCCCTGCACCATTGCCGTAGCGATCTGCCGATCACCGACGTCGGTCCTGACAACAGAGATGGCATGTCTGGCCAAGGTGCGCTCAAGGCCAAGGTTGCTCATGACGGTGGCCGCCAAAGCGCTGTGTGCAAGCGCATGGCGTTGCTGCAAATAAAGAGCGAAGAGCATCAGCAGTTCATCGCCATCGACGACCGTCCCTGACTCACTGACCGCAATCAGACGATCAGCGTCGCCATCGAAGCAGAGACCAAGGTCTGCCTCGTTGTCAACCACCGACCTGGCCAAGACTTCAGGGTGCAAGGCACCAACTCCATCGTTGATGTTACGCCCATTCGGACGGTCGCCGATGGCGGTGACGACCTCTGCACCGAGTCGGGACATCAACAGCGGTCCCATGCGCCAGGCTGCTCCATTGGCACCATCGATGACCACGCGCAACGGATACGTCACTGGGCCAAGACGATCGAGGACCCAATCGACATACGCCTCATCGAAGGAGCGATGCTCAACACGACCGAGTTCGCCGAATGCAGGCCGCTGTCCCTCCAAGAACCGCGCGAGATGTCCTTCAATCGTCCGTTCGACCTCGGCTGACACCTTAGCTCCCTGTTCGTTGAAGACCTTGATGCCATTGTCGAAGTAGGGGTTATGGGAGGCCGAAATCACCACCGTCGGGCGGTTCAGTGTACGGGCCACCCACGAGAGCGTTCCCGTTGGCAGAACCCCACCGTCGATCAGATCAACCCCAGCCGAGGCGATCCCGAGGCTCACCGCCTGGGCAAGCCAGTACCCTGACTCGCGTGTATCTCGCCCAATGACAAAGGCTGGGGGCTGTATCGCGTGAGCGATAGCAACCCCCAGCCAATAACCGACCTCCATAGTGAGCTCCTGATTCGCACGACCGCGAATCCCATCGGTTCCAAAGCGGAGCATTTACCGCTTCGAATACTGAGGAGCCTTACGAGCCTTCTTTAGACCGTACTTCTTGGATTCCTTCTTGCGAGCGTCCCTCGTCAACATGCCCTCTTTCTTCAGGGCTGCTCGATGCTCTGGGTGCAACTCGATGATGGCACGCGCCAAGCCGAGTCGGATGGCATCCGCCTGACCAGCGATCCCACCGCCATCGACGGTGGCATAGACGTCATAGACCTCGTCAAGCTCTACCAGCTTCAGCGGTTCAACCAGTTGGCCTCGTTGCGATACTGAAGTCACATACGTGCGTAGCTCCTTGCCATTGATCACCACAGCACCGTTGCCAGGAACCAACCGCACTCTCGCTGTCGCCGTCTTGCGTCTACCAGTGGACTGTGTCAAAGGTGTAGTCATTTCGCTCCTTACGAGGCCTTGATGCGATTACTGAGATCGAACACGGTCGGCTGCTGAGCCGTGTGTGGGTGGCTCGGGCCCGCATACACTTTGAGCTTGCGGAACATCTGGCGCCCTAAGCGATTCTTTGGCAACATACCTTTAATGGCGAGTTCAACCGCTCGCTCTGGGTGCTTGTCCATCATCTCGAGAAATTTCGACTCACGTAGACCACCTGGGTAGCCGGAGTGGTGATAATACACCTTCTTCTCCGCCTTTGCACCAGACAGTTGGATCTTATCGGCGTTGATCACCACGACATGATCGCCGCAGTCGAGATACGGCGCGAAATAGGGCTTGTGCTTACCCTTGAGGAGGCTCGCAACCTCCGTAGCAAGCCTACCCAAACGTAAGCCTTGCGCATCTACTACCCACCATTCACGCTCCACCGTAGCGGTCGTGGTCACAAACGTCTTCATACTTACTCTTTCTCACTCAAATCCGGCTCACTCAAATCCGGCTCACTCAAATCCGGCTCACGTGCATACCGTGTTCGCGCTGGAACCGGCTGCGGGTCATAGGGAGCTTCGGCGCTCCATTCTAGGGGAAAGGGAAGCTCCAACCTGTCGATCACTACCCAGTCTTGGTCAAAACCCCGATCAAAAACGGTTTTTGCTGCCCATTCCCAGATCGGCTGGTAACCGATCCTCCATAGATAAAGACCGCGGGCCGGGGCTAACTCACAGAGTGGAGCGCGATCGCGCGCCACGACGGCCTCTACGACGCGAGCAGCTGACCAACGGCCACGCCCAACCTGGACAAGTGCGCCTACGATCCGTCGGACCATCTGATGGCAGAAGCTCACCCCAACCACCGAGATGTCAACGAAACCCTCACCGTCGACGATGTCGATGGCGAGGAGGCGACGTCGGTAACCTCCGGCGCTGTTGGCTTTACAAAGCGCATCGAACTCATCGACGGAAGCGAGCCAATTTGCGACCTCAATCATGGCAGAGATATCCAACTCATGAACCAAGGGCCAGGCATTCGGGAAGAGTGGATCCCGTGTTGCCCTACGAATTCGATAGCGGTATTGCCTCCAGAGGGCTGAGTGCCGGGCATGGAACTCCTGAGGTACGCTCATCCCCGCACGAAGGAAGATACCCTCAGGCACAATCGCCTGCAGCCGTGGGAATGACTCGCGAGCCAGATCAGAGGCTGCGAATGAAACCACCTGGAACCGAGCATGCACTCCGGTGTCAGTCCGACCTGCAAGGGCGACATCGCCGACCTCGATCTTGAGTAGCGAAAGCGCACGTAGCAACGACCCAACAACCGTCTCTACCTGCGGTTGTGGCGCCGACCCATGGAAGGGCGATCCATCATAAGCGAGGACCAGCGCCCACTTCACCTGCTTTGGTTAGACGAACTCAATCACGACCATGGGTGCACCATCGCCATGACGCGGCCCACGCTTGAGAATCCGCACATAGCCACCCTGTCGATTCTGATATCGTGGCCCAACCTCATCGAACAGCTTCTTTGTTGCATCCTCATCACGGAGAAACGCGATGACCTGTCGCCTCTGGTGGAGGTCACCCTTCTTGGCTTTCGTCACCAACTTCTCGACCACCGGGCGCAGCGCACGGGCCTTGGCATCGGTGGTCAGGATTGACTCTGCAGCGATCAACGAAGCACAGAGATTAGCGAGCATCGCTCGCTGATGGGATGCATCACTCCCGAGACGGTTGCCTCGTTTTGGACGGCCGGGTACCATTAACTATCACTCCTTAGGGACATATTTCGTGCTGCCAACTTCTCCGCCACCTCATCCAAGGACTTTTGTCCGAAGTTGGTGATGGCCAAGAGATCGTCGGCACTTCGGTCGACCAGATCACCAATCGTATTGATCTGCGCCCGCTTCAAACAGTTCCTCGGTCGCTCAGTGAGATCGAGCTCTTCGATCGGTAGATCGAAGTCGGGAGACCGCTCCTCTGCAGTCACCTCATCAGCGACCACCAGCCGACTTGCATCTGCTACCAACTCCGAGACGAGCTCAAAGATCCCGGTGAGCGTGCCGGCGGCTGACGCGAGTGCCTCACGGGGCGACAACGAACCGTCGGTCTCAACGTCGACAATGACCTGGTCGTAATCGGTCGCTTGTCCCACCCGCACCGGCTCTACCACGTAGTTCGCGTTCCGAATCGGGGAGAAAATAGCATCGATTGGAATGATTCCGATGGTGTTCGTCCGCTTGTTGCGCTCCGCAGACACATAGCCACGGCCCTGTTCAACGACGACATCCAACGCGAGTCTTCCCTTGTCGGAGACGGTTGCCACGTAAAGCTCAGGATTCACGACCTCGACCTCAGACGAGAGCATGAAATCTCCCGCATGCACGGTTGCCGGACCCTTCACATCGAGCCGAATGGTCACGGGATCCGGTGAATAGCAGCGCAGAACGATGTCCTTGAGATTGAGGATGATGTCAATCACATCCTCCTTCACGCCAGCGATCGTCGTAAACTCATGCAGTGCATCATCAAAACGCACCTGCGTGATGGCAGCACCTGGCACCGACGACAACAATACCCTTCGCAGGGCATTGCCAACGGAGTGACCAAACCCCGGTTCAAGCGGGCCTACCGAGAAGACCTGACGATTAGCGGTCTCCTCGCCTACCTCTTCCACCCTTGGTCGCTGAATTATGAGCATTACTCGTTCCTCTTTATTTCACTAGTCACTTCATCGCTACTAACCATGTTGGCCCTCTTGCGCGGCCAACCATCGCGGCTACTTCGAGAAGAGCTCGACGACAAGCTGCTCTCGAACATCGAGATCGATCTGCTCTCGAAGCGGCGTATTCAACACCCGTGCCGAGAAGCCCGAAGGGGCCATCTCGAGCCAAGCGGGCGCTGTCCGGGCAACGATATCACGGTTGAACTCGATGACGGCAAGCGAGCGTGAGCTCTCCTTCAAGGAGATCTCCTGTGTCGCGCGGACACGATAACTAGGAATATCCACCCGACGCCCGTCTACCAGGATGTGACCGTGACGAACGAACTGACGAGCCTGTGCTCGCGACGACCCCCAACCAGCACGGTATACCACGTTGTCGAGTCGAAGCTCGAGCAGTTGCAGCAACCGTTCGCCGGTGATACCTCGCTGGCGAGCAGCTTCCCCATAAGTCTTGGAGAACTGGCGCCCCATCACCCCATAGGTACGACGAACCTTCTGCTTTTCACGCAACTGGATCGAGTACTCGGAGGGCTGGCGTTGCCGATCCCGTCCGTGTTCCCCCGGGGGGAACCGACCCACCGTAATCGGGCACTTCGCACTCTCGCACTTTGGGCCCTTTAGATACAACTTGGTCTTCTCTCGTCGGCACAGCCGACAAACCGGCCCCGTATATCGCGCCACTTACACTCTTCTCCTCTTCTTTGGTCGGCATCCATTGTGTGGGATCGGCGTCACATCCCTCACCGACCGAATCTCAATACCTGCCGATGCGAGAGCCTTGTGGGCAGTCTCACGACCGGAACCTGGACCCTTCAACATGACATCGACCTCACGCACGCCATGTTCCATCGCACGCTTGGCGCAGGTCTCGCCGGCAACCTGCGCGGCGAACGGGGTTGATTTGCGGCTACCCTTGAAGCCCACATTGCCCGAACTCGCCCAAGCGAGTACGTTGCCGGTGGGATCGGTGATGGTGACAATGGTGTTGTTGAAAGAGGAATGGATATAGGCGACACCTCGCGCTATATTTTTCCTCTCCCGTTTGCGAGGTCTCCTACCTCCAGGTCGTGGCTTGGCCATGAAACTCCCTTCAAAGAACGCATCTGGCGAATCTCATCAATCGCCAATGCGTGAATTACTTAACGCTTTACCTTTTTCTTGCCCGCGACTGTCTTGCGTGGACCCTTACGAGTACGTGCATTGGTGTGCGTCCGTTGTCCATGGACCGGGAGTCCACGACGGTGTCGAATACCGGCGTAACATCCAATCTGGATCTTGCGCTTGATATTCTGATCGACATCCCTGCGGAGGTCACCCTCAACCTTCAAATTCTGGTCGATGTAGGTACGAAGCCGAAGTACTTCGTCATCGGTCAGATCACGCACCCTGGTATCCGGGCTCACCTCAGTCGCCGCACAGATCTGCTGCGACGTGGTAAGACCGATACCAAAAATATAGGTAAGCGAGATCTCTACTCGCTTTTCCCTTGGAATATCAACTCCTGCTATACGAGCCATATCTATCCTTGCCGTTGTTTATGACGCGGGTTCTCGCAAATCACGAGGACCCTACCTTCTCTGCGAATCAACTTGCACTTCTCACAGATCGGCTTGACGCTGGGTCGAACCTTCATAGTGCTCCTTCCATCACTGAACCAACTCCCGAAACGGGCGACTCGATCCACCGAGTCTCCTCGTCATTTCGTCGCTGCTTCCTCTAACCTCTTTATTTGTACCGGTAGGTAATACGACCACGTGCTAAGTCGTACGGCGTGAACTCAACCTGGACCTTATCCCCTGGCAAGATCCGGATTCGATGCATTCGCATCTTTCCAGAGCTATGGGCTAGCACCTTGAGACCATTCTCGAGCTCTACACGGAACATCGCATTCGGGAGTGGTTCTACCACTGTACCCTCAAGGACGATCGTGTCCTCTTTTCCTTTCGCCAGTTCATCCTCCTACCGATCACGCTGATTGATATCACCCAGACACGCCAGAACCTGACGACTACAGCAGTTATGTCGCGGCCAACAGGCCGCGGGGCGCAAAAAGCTACCTTGCTAGTATAATCGGAAGGACCTCAGGGAAGGTCGTCAAGCACGGTAAAGACCTCCGGTCCATCCTCGGTGATCGCGATCGTATGCTCAAAGTGCGCAGCCCATGTTCCATCGGCGGTGACGACACCCCAACCATCGGGCAACACCACGGTATCCTCGCCACCCAAGGTCAGCATTGGTTCCACCGCGTAGACCTCATTGACACGCAACTTTGGGCCGGGCCGCCCAGGCCAGTAGTTGGGGACATTCGGCGGCTCGTGCATCTGGGTTCCGATACCATGGCCGACATAGTCGCGGATCACGCCCAGATTAGAACCAAGCGCCACCTCCTCAACTGCCCGACCGATGTCGTGGAGATGGTTACCCTGCCTCATCATGGTAATCCCTGCCCGCAGCGATGCCTCGGTCACCTCGATCAATCGCTCTACTCGTGCGGGAACCTCTCCTACTGCAACCGTAATGGCCGCATCGCCATGGTAACCCTCGACGATGGCCCCAGCGTCGATCGAGATGATATCACCCTCCCGCAATACTTCGTCCTCACTCGGGATACCGTGCACAATGACGTTGTTGCGCGAGGTGCAGATGACCGCAGGAAAGCCATGATAGCCCAGGAAATTAGATCTCGCCCCCCGCCGTTCCAAGACATCGCGAGCTGCCCGATCCAAATCAGCCGTCGTGACTCCCGGACGAATAGCACTCCGGCATGCCGCCAACATCTCCGCCGTGACACGCCCTGCTTTGCGCATCGATGCCAGTTCAGTCTCTGTGCGAACCATGATCAACCACCTTCATAAAACCCGTGTTTTGCGAGAACATCGCTGATGCGCCCGAGCACCTCATCAGGAGTACCAACCCCGTCGACCGTCTCCAGTAGCCCCATGTCGGCATAGAATCCGAGCAACGGCGTCGTCGTCTTTTCATAAATTTCAAGCCGCCGCAGAATGGCCGCCTCGGTGTCATCCTCACGCTGTACTAACTCGCCGCCACAGTTATCACAGATCCCCACGGTCTTGGGGGGCAGTTCATCGGAGTAGATACTCCCACAGACTGAACAGACGCGACGGGACGAGAGCCGACGTAATACCAACGCCACCGACACCTCGAGATTGATCACCATGTGCAACGAGGCTGGCTCTAGCAGTGCGTTAAGCTCAATCGCCTGATCCTTGGTACGGGGGAAACCATCCAACACAAACCCACGCAAGCGCGCATCTGGCTGCTCCAACCGTTCAGCGATCACACCGTTGATCACCGAGTCTGGTACCAACTCACCACGATCCATGTAGGACTTAGCAAGCTGACCAAAGGGCGAACCCCCCGCAACCGCCGCCCGCAGCATATCTCCTGTCGAGATGTGAGGGATGGCATACCGATGTGAGACCCTCACACACTGTGTACCCTTCCCCGCCCCTTGTCGACCGACCAGCACGAGCCGGAGAGGGTGACCGGAGACCATCTTACTTCAAGAATCCCTTATAGTTACGCATGGTGAGCTGGGAGTTGATCTGCTTGACCGTCTCAAGGGCGACAATCACCGCAATCAGGATGGTCGTCCCTGCATACGGGAACGAGGTGATATGCCATGCGGAAAGCAGTATCGACGGGATGACTGCGATCGCCGCTAGGAACAGAGCGCCAGGCAAGGTGATACGGTTCAGAATTCGCGAAAGATACTGCTGGGTTGCTTGGCCAGGACGCACCCCTGGAATGTACCCATTTTGCTTCCGAATAATCTCTGCCTGCTGATAGGGATCAAAGGCCACCGTCACATAGAAAAATGTAAAGACGATGATCAAGAGGCCGTAGGTGATGATGTAGAACCCACTAGTGGCGTTCAGGAGGTGATCATTCACAAAGGTACGGAAGCTATCAACGGGGATGACGTTGGACAGCAGCACTGGGAAGTAGAGGATCGACGAAGCGAAGATGATGGGAATGACCCCCGCTTGATTGACCTTCAGCGGAATGTACGAGTTCCCACCTTCATACATCCTGCGTCCGACAACCCTTCGTGCAAACACGACCGGGATACGGCGCTGTCCCTGCTCAACAAAGACGATGGCCACCAGAAGCAAGAGTACCACAATCACGATGATGGTGAACTTAAAAGCCCCAGCCTGATCGAAGATGAGCCGCCCTCCTGAGGGGATGATGCTGACGACGTTCGCAAAGATGAGGATCGACATACCTTGGCCAACCCCACGCTCGGTGATCGACTCCGCCATCCACATCACCAGCGCAGTGCCAGCGGTGAGGGTGAGCACAATAAAGAGCACCCTGGGAATGGTGAAATCGGGGATGAGATCAAGGGACTGCTGATTCCCCAGGATGACCCCGAGGCCGCTATGGAAGACAAAGGCCAACCCAGTCGCCTGCAACACCGCGAGCCCGATCGTGAGGTAACGTGTCGTCTGGGTGATCTTGCGCTCGCCCGCAGAGCCCTGATCACGCCACTCCGTCAGCTTGGGGATCACCCCGGTGAGCAACTGAATGATAATCGACGACGTGATATAGGGCATGATCCCGAGGCCAAAGAGAGCTGCCCTCGAGAGGGCACCACCGGAGAACAGGTCAAGAAACCCAAAGATGCCAGCACCTCGCGACTGCGTCACCAGCTCATGGATCGCCGAGTAACTCACCCCTGGGACCGGAATGTTGGACCCCAACTGGTAGATACCCACCATGAGAAGCGTGAAAAGGACCTTATTCCTAAGGTCCTTCACACGAAAAATATTAACAAAGTTCTGCAGCATCAGCTTACTAATCGCTCCTGGCTCACTACCGATTCATCAAGGCGTTACCCAACGAAGGGCGACGACCTGACTTATAGGGCAACGGTATCTCCGTGACGGATCCACCAGCTGATTCTATCAGCTCGCGAGCAGCCTTCGAGAATCCATGCGCCGAGACCTCAAGGGCAGCACTCAGCGCGCCACGCGCGCAGATCTTGACCAGCGCTCCCTTGCGGATCACGCCAGCAGCCTCAAGGGCCTCCGGCGAGATCGTCGTCACTCCCCGTTCGGAAAGAACGGCCAACTGGTCCAAGTTGACAACGGTGTAGGAGACACGAAAGGGATTATCGAACCCGCGCAGCTTCGGGATACGTTGCGTCAGGGGAAGCTGACCACCCTCGAAACCAACGGGGATCGTATCGCGCGCACCCTGTCCCTTGGTGCCACGACCCGCTGTCTTGCCACCCTTACCACCGATACCGCGCCCAACACGCCGCTTACGGGTCTTGGCACCCTCATTCGGGGCTAGTTCATGCAGATAAATCATTGAATCTCCTCGACCACTACCAAGTGACGTACGTTGCGCAACATACCGCGGATCTCGGGGCGGTCGGGAAGCACATGCTCTCTCCCAATACGACCGAGTCCGAGTGCACGCAGCGTCCCCTTATGGATCGGCTTGGAACCAATCAAGGAGCGCACTTGACGCACCCGCAGTTGCTTTTCACTCGTTACCTTAGCCATGTGACGCCTCCTGTTGACGCTTACGCTCTTCATACGAAGCGAGCATGCCCTTTGGAGCGATCTGATCCGGATACTTCCCGCGGGCCTTAGCGACCTGATCGGGACTCAGTAGGTGGGCCAGGCCATCCATCGTGGCGTGAGCAACGTTGATACCGTTGGAGGAGCCGAGCGACTTCGCAAGTACGTCGGTGATCCCTGCCATCTCTAAAATCTGACGCGCCGCCCCACCAGCAATCACGCCGGTACCTGGAGCCGCTGGCTTTAAGAGCACCCGCCCTGCGCCAGCCCGTCCAATGATTGGGTGAGGAATCGTTGTACCAGCGAGCGGCACGGAAATCAGCTTACGACGTGCCTCTTCGGTGCCCTTTTGTACGGCGATGCTCGCCTCTTTGGCCTTCCCATAACCGATGCCAACCCGTCCATTGCCATCACCCACGACCATCAACGCCGTGAAGGAGAATCTACGGCCACCCTTGACGACCTTTGATACTCGATTGACCTTGATGGTGCGATCTTCATACTGGCTTTCGGCCATCTAAAACTCCAGTCCCGCCTCGCGTGCGGCATCCGCAAGCGCAGCAACCCGACCGTGATACTGAAAACCACCACGATCAAAAACAACCTGTGTTACCCCGTGCGCGACTGCCCGCTCGGCGATGACCTTACCGACCTTGATCGCCGCTTCGCAGTTACCGGTCGAGCTGCCGGCAAAGTCGGCCTCAAGGGTGGAGGCAGCGACGAGAGTCACCCCTTGACTATCATCGATCAACTGTGCGAACATGTGCTTATTAGAACGGTACACCGCCAACCGTGGTCGCTCTGGCGAACCGACAACCTTACGACGCACCCGTTGGTGACGCCGCTTCTGCCGACTATGGGATTGGTCTATTGACATCGCTACCTACTTCCCAGCCTTTCCAACTTTGCGCACAACCTTCTCACCCTCGTACCGCACACCCTTACCCTTGTAGGGCTCCGGTTTGCGAATTTTCCGAATGTTGGCCGCAACTTGTCCGACCAGCTCCTTGTCAACCCCCTGCACCACCAGACGGGTCGGCGAGGGCGCCTCAAAACCAATGCCCTCAGGAGCCTTGACGATGACCGGATGAGAGAATCCGAGAGCAAGTTCAACCTCACCGGGCGAGCGCAACTGCGCACGATACCCAACGCCAACGATCTCGAGCTGTTTACGGTATCCCTCACTCACGCCAACCACCATATTGTTGACCAACGTCCGCGACAACCCGTGCATAGCCCGTGCCTGTCGCGAGTCATCGACTCGACCTACGTTCACCGTGCGCTCATCGAGTGCAACGGTGACCATCGGCGGCATCTCGCGCTCCAACGTCCCCTTCGGTCCGTCGACCTTGACCTTCGTACCCTCAACGGTGATCGTCACTCCATCGGGAAGAACGATAGGTTGCTTACCTATTCGTGACACTCTTTAACTCCTCTACCAGACATGACAGATGACTTCGCCACCGACACCAGCCTTGCGAGCGTCGCGATCAGTCATCAATCCGTGCGAGGTGGACAACACCGCCACGCCCATACCGCCAAAAACTCGCTGGATCGAAGCAGCCTGCGTATAGACACGAAGGCCAGGCTTGGAGACGCGGGTAATGCCATTGATAGCACTATCACGTCGCCGTGACCCTACGTAACGCAGCTGGATCTCGAGCACGGTCCCTGGGCCAGCTGCTGCTGGCGCAACGGCGAAAGAGTCGATATACCCCTCCTCTTGAAGGATGCGCGCCAACTCCGTCTTAATCTTTGAACCGGGCATACGGACTACCTCATGCCGGACCCGAGTCGCATTACGAATTCGAGTCAACATATCAGCGATTGGATCAGTCATACTCATGGCTAACCTCCTACCAACTGGCCTTCGTCACGCCAGGGATCTCCCCCAGGTGCGCCATCTCTCTCAGGCAGATCCTGCAGAGCCCAAACTTCCGGTAGACCGCATGGGGACGTCCACACCGCTGGCATCGCGTGTAGGCACGAACTCGATATTTGGGACGGCGATTGGACTTCGCAATCAGCGCTTTGGTTGCCATTTACAAACCTTCCTTCCGGAATGGGAAGCCAAAAGCAAGAAGCAAGGCTTTGCCCTGTGCATCCGACTCCGCTGTCGTGACAATAGTGATATCCATGCCACGGGTGGCATCAATCTTGTCGTAATCAATCTCTGGGAAAATCAGTTGTTCATTCACCCCAAAGGAGTAGTTGCCATGACCATCGAAGGAACGCGGGTTCAACCCCCGGAAGTCGCGGATCCTAGGAATCGCTATGGCGACCAACCGGTCGAAGAACTCCCACATCCGGTCACCCCGCAACGTCACCATCGCGCCGATCGGCATGCCCTCGCGTAGTTTGAAAGCGGCAATCGACTTCCGGGCGCGACGAGTTGCCGGTTTTTGTCCGGTAATCGTCTCTAGGTCGCGAATGGCTCCCTCGAGGAGCGACTGCTGCTGAGTAGCCCGGCCAACCCCCATGTTGACGACAATTTTGTCGAGGGTAGGAACTTGGTGAACGTTGCCAACGCCCAAGGTCTCGAACAGCTGAGCTCGTATCTCCTGGTCATATCGGACCTTGAGTCGAGGTCTCGGTGTTACGGTAGTCGTCATAGCGCCGTCCTGCACTTCCTGCATACGCGAAACCGCTTGCCAAACTCATCAACATCCATACTGATGCGGGTTGGACCACACGACGAACAGATCACCGCCACATTGGAGGCATCGATCGGCAAGGACTTTTCGATGATCCCACCCGGAGTGGTAGCGTCGCGAGCCTTGGTATGGCGTTGCACCACGTGAACCCCCTCGACCAGCACCTTACGCTCCTGAGGGAACGCCTTCAAAACCTGACCCTCAGAGCCGCGGTCTTTACCAGAGAGCACGCGTACCCTATCTCCACTCTTCAATCGCATTACAACACCTCCGGTGCCAAAGAAACGATACGCATGAACCGCTTATCGCGGAGCTCACGACCGACGGGGCCGAAGATACGCGTACCACGAGGCTGCATCTGATCGTTGATCAAGACCGCAGCATTATCATCGAACCGTATGTAGCTTCCATCCGCGCGGCGAGACTCCTTACGGGTGCGCACCACCACACACTTGACAACATCCCCACGCTTGACACCTGCTCCTGGCAACGCATCCTTGACCGTGGCGATAAACACATCACCAATACCGGCATACCGACGACGGCTACCGCCGAGGACTCGAATGCACAGTACCTCTCGAGCACCGGAATTATCCGCCACTCGTAGACGACTCTCCTGCTGGATCATCTTGCACGCTCCACTACTCGGACCAACCTCCAACGCTTGAGCTTCGACAGAGGCCGGGTCTCTTCGATCTCAACAGTATCCCCCACATGGGCATCATTATTCACATCATGTGCATACAGCCGTTTGGTCTTGGAGATCGTACGCATGTAGCGTGGGTGGCGCACCCGCTGGTTCACGAGCACCACAATGGTTTGATCCATCGCCTCTGAGGCCACTACGCCCTCGCGAACTTTACGTTGCGGGCGCTCTTCGTGCGACTCGCTCATCACTTTCCTCCTCGGGCGACGATCCGTCGCTCACTCAAAACGGTCTCGATACGCGCAAGCTCCTTGCGCAGTGCACCGAGTTTTGCGGTATCGGTGCCCTGTGCGGAGGCAATAGCAAAGCGATGCCGAAAGAGTTCTTCCTTCGTCTCGCCAAGCTTAACTAACAACTCGTCATCGAGCATTTCTCGATACTCAATCGCCTTTGTCATCGCGTTCCACCAATCGACTCCACGCCCTCTTTGATAACAAAACGCGCCTTAATCGGGAGCTTTTGGATCGCTCGCTCCATCGCCTCGCGTCCGAGTTCCTCACTCACTCCATCGAGTTCGAAGAGGATCTTGCCAGGGCGAACAACCGCCACCCAAAACTCTGGATTACCTTTACCCGAACCCATGCGCGTCTCAGCCGGTTTCTTCGTGACCGGCTTATCCGGAAAGACGCGAATCCAGACCTTTCCACCACGGCGTACGTGGCGGGTCATCGCAACACGAGCAGCCTCAATCTGGCGAGCCGTGATCCAACCAGGCTCAAGCGCCTGAATACCGTAGCGCCCAAAGCTGACCTCGGTTCCTCCCTTGGCCTTGCCGGTCAGTCGACCGCGATGGGTCTTGCGGTGTTTCACCTTGCGGGGCATCAGCATCGACTAATCCACCTCCTTCTTGAAATGCGGAGCCTCATGCCCCTCATCCTTGGTGCGGCGTTCGATGTCTTCCTCTTCAGCCAAGAGACGTTCGAGCTCCTCTGGCACAACTGGCTCCTCCAACAACGCCGTCGGGGCAGAGACCAACTCCTCGACCACTGTCTCCTCGGCAGCGCGCCGTCGTCCACCACCCGCGGTGATAATCCGTCGAGGACGGTCGGGAAGACTGGGACGAGCTGCACTCGCCACTGCCACCTGGTACGGGACGATATCCCCACGGTAGATCCATACCTTCACACCGACCGTGCCGGAGTTGGTATGCGCCTCTCGTAAGCCATAATCGATATCCGCACGCAAGGTATGTCGTGGGACCCGGCCTTCGCGGTGGGTCTCACGGCGAGCCATCTCAGAGCCGCCGAGGCGACCCGAACATTGCACCGTTACACCCTTGCCGCCTTCTTTCATCACGATCTGAATCGACCGTTTCATGGCCCGGCGGAAGCTCACTCGACGGGATATCTGGTCCGCGATGCTCTGAGCGACGAGGGTCGCATCGAGCTCAGGATTACGTACCTCCTCGACATTGAGCTGTACTCGTGGATAACTCGTTAACTTCTCAAGCGCCTTGCGGAGACGATCGACCTCCGAACCCTTCTTTCCGATGACGATGCCAGGCCGAGCCGTGTGGATATCGACCTTTAGACGATCGCGCGTACGTTCGATATCGATCCGAGAGACCGCCGCCGTCGCGAGCTCGCGCTGCAGCCAAGACCGGATCTTGTAATCCTCGATGACCCACTTTTGATAGTCCTTGTCGGCGTACCAACGCGACTTCCAATCAGTGGTGACACCCAGACGAAACCCATACGGGTGTATCTTTTGACCCATTACGAGTCCTCCTGTCCTACTGCTGGCGTCTCATCATCGCCGGCCACTGTCTCAGCACCAACCACTGCGTCCGTCTCCGATTCGTCGGTCGGATTACTCGCGCTGGCTTCAACCACGTTCGCTTCAACGACCAGTTCCTCTGCCCTGTCCTCGGTTGCAACCTCTCCGTTGACCTGGGGAGCCTCTGCCGTGCCTTCGAGAACGGAGTTGTCAACCATCTCCGTGCTAGCGTCGGCGAACGATCCTTCATCGACCTCGCCGGTGGCGGCGTCGACCGCCTTCGGAGTCCTCGCACTCGCCTCGCTGGCGTTGTTCGTCCCCCGGGAGGAAGCTACTCGTTGGGCACGACGGGCGCTCTGCCGTCCAGAGTTCTTTGCTGCCTCTACTCGTCGCATCGACAACGGCATCTCTTCTACCACGATCGTGATGTGGCAGCTGCGCTTGCGCACCCGCGTCGCTCGGCCTCGCGCACGAGGACGAAACCGCTTGATGGTGGGACCCTCATCAGCGAACGCTGCAGCGACAAACACCTCATCGGCTCCCAAACCGTAACGCACCGTCGCATTCGCGACAGCAGATGCCAACAACTTCCCGACGACTTCGCTTGCCTCACGATTGACTAAGGACAGGGCGCGAATCGCTTCTACGGCCGACTTGCCGCGAATGAGATCGAGAACCTGCCGAGCCTTCGTAGGACTCATCCGAAAATACCGAAGCACTGCGCGTGCTTGATTCGCCTCCAACGTCTCGGCCACTATCGTCTCCTCGCCGTCTTCTCTTGGCCGGCGTGATACCGGAATGTCCGCGTCGGCGCGAACTCACCCAGTTTGTGTCCCACCATTGACTCAGTGACATAGACCGGAACATGCTTGCGTCCGTCATGAACAGCAATGGTGTGCCCTACCATGTCAGGGATAATCGTTGATCGGCGCGACCATGTCTTGATCACGCGCTTTTCGTTCTTCTCGTTGAGATCATCCACTTTCTTCAAGAGATGATCATCGACGAAGGGACCCTTCTTTAAACTTCTTGGCATCTACTATCTCCTGGCTCCGCGACCGCGACGTCGTCGAATAATTAACTGATCCGAATCTCGATGCGCTCGACGGGTACGACCTTCTGGCTTACCCCAAGGAGAGACCGGATGCCGACCACCTGAAGTCTTCCCTTCACCACCACCAAGCGGGTGGTCAACGGGGTTCATCGCTACGCCACGCGTCTGTGGTCGGATACCCTTCCAACGATTACGGCCCGCCTTGCCGATCGAGAGCAACTCGTACTCGGCGTTGCCGACCTCACCGATGGTGGCACGGGCATCAGCCGGTACTCGTCGCATCTCAGTGGACGGGAGACGCAGGGTTGCATAGACTTCATCGCGCCCAACCAGCTGCACACTCATGCCAGCACTGCGCGCTATTTTACCGCCCTGTCCAGGGCGGAGCTCAACGTTGTGTACCACCGACCCGACGGGAATAGCCCGCAACGGGAGCGCATTGCCAACGGTGATATCCGCACCAATCCCCGATTGGACCTTGTCACCAACCTTGAGTCCGCGGGGGGCGAGGATGTATCGCTTCTCGCCGTCATGATAGTGCAACAATGCAATACGAGCGTTGCGGTTCGGGTCGTACTCAATAGCAGCAACCGTCGCTGGCACGCCGTCCTTGGTCCGCTTGAAGTCGATCAACCGATACTGCTGCTTGTGACCGCCACCCCGGTGCCGGGCCGTCTTGCGACCCTTGGCGTTGCGCCCACCCGTGCTCGCCTTCGGCTGCAAGAGGGACTTCTCTGGGGCCTTCTTCGTGATCTCATCAAACGTCGAGACGGACTGAAATCGCCGTCCCGCGCTCGTTGGTTTACGCCTACGAATCGCCATGACTACCTACCTCTGCAACAACTCGATAGCAAAACCCTCGCGAAGTGTCACGTAGGCGATTTTGGTATCGGGACGAAAACTAACCTTGCCGGTGCGACGGTTCCGCGTCGACTTACCCTTGCGATTCAGGGTGTTGACCTTAGCAACCTTGACCTCGAAGAGCTTCTCGACTGCCTTGCGGACATCGATCTTGGTCGCATCCGTATCTACCTCAAAGGTGTACACACCGGTATCCATCAGCTGATAGCTCTTTTCGGAGACCAACGGCCGCCGCAACACCTGATAACGATCCCCAGCGTGCATTACTCACTCTCCTTGTCACCAAGACGTTCAACGATGCCCGCCAAACCCGCCTCCGTGAACAACACCACATCGCTCGTGAGAACCGTGCGTGTCAGCAGGGAAGATGGCGTAGCAATCATGAGATCTGGCAGATTGCGGAAACTACGAACGATGCCGTCCTCGTTTGGCAATGCAACCAGCGATACATTCTTTCCCGCAAGACCGGCGCCCTGAACGATCGCAACGGCCCCTTTGGTTGAGGGGACCGGTACGGCTCCTCGCAACACATAGATTGCCGCCCCGCGAGCCCGGTCGGAGAGCGCCTGCTTCAACGCGGCCCGAACCATCTTCTTGGGTGTCGCCTGCGCATAGCTGCGTGGACGGGGTCCATGAACAATACCACCACCGGTGAATTGCGGTGCGCGGGTCGAACCCTGCCTCGCATTGCCTGTACCCTTCTGTCGGAAGGGCTTGGCTCCACCGCCAGAGACCTCGGCTCGTGTTTTCGTCGAATGGGTACCCCGTCGACGATTCGCCTCCTCGGCTACGACCACCTGGTGCAGCAAGCCGATGTTGGTGGGAATATCAAAGATCCCATCAGCGAGTTCAACCTCGCCCTCGATGGCTCCGGTAATGCTGACGACTCGTGCCTGTAGCGTCATAGTCGCTTCCCACCTTTCACCGTATCGCGGATGACGACCATCGCCCCGCGAGGACCGGGGACCGCACCCTTGATCAGCAGCAATTGACGGTCCGGCTCGGACCGCACAACCTCGAGATTCAAAATCGTCGTGCGCTCGCTACCGTACTGTCCCGCCATACGAGTACCTTTAAAGACGCGTGCCGGCGTCGCACAAGCCCCAATCGAGCCCGGGGCACGATGCTTTTTGTGGTTACCGTGGCTAGCTCCCTGGCCCTTGAAGTTATGCCGCTTCATGCCACCCGAAAAACCATGTCCCCGGCTAGTGCCGATCACATCAACATGATCACCTGAGCTGATCGCAGAGGCGTCGATTTGCGAACCGACGCTCATCCCTTCGGAACCCTCAAGGCGAAACTCCATGATTCTGCGTCCCGGCTCCACACCCCTGGAGGTGAACTGCCCGAGCACCGGTTTGGTTAAGCGCGAAGGCTGTACCACCCCGACCGCTACCTGCAAAGCCTCATACCCATCGCGCTCGACCGTCTTGCGGCGCAGGACCCTCGCAGGAAGGACGCGAATCACGGTGACCGGGACCACGCGATCGTTGTCGACCCAGATTTGGGTCATGCCGATTTTCTCGCCAACCACTGTTTTACTAGCCATGAATTCCTTCAATCTTTGCAACGGCACGTACGCTTAGCAGCGCATTGGTGCCAAAAGGTCAGAACTGCCGGAGGGTCCCATGAAGGCACAACCGGACACAAAATGACCAACTAATACTACTCTGTCAGCACCCACGACCGGGCCTCCAACAGGGTTATTTACACGTTTTGTATTTTGATCTCGATGTCGACCCCTGCCGGCAACTCCAATCGCTTAAGCGCATCTACCGTTTTTGCAGAATGATCAACGATATCAAGCAACCGCTTATGGACGCGCATCTCAAAATGCTCACGGGAATCCTTGTACTTATGCGGCGAGCGGATCACCGTATATCGATGGATATCCGTCGGCAACGGCACGGGACCGACAACCTTGCCCTGGGTACGCGTGACTGTGTCCACGATTCGACGAGTCGACGCCTCCAAAATTTCATGATCAAAACCCTTGATTCTGATTCTGATCCGCTGCTTTTCGCTCATTTCTCTCCGTCTCTGTGCCGACACCAGGCCAACACCTCACCAAACACAGGGAATGGCCCGGAGCGCACTCCGGGCCATTCACCAGCGAACTACTTAATAATCTTCACGACACGACCAGCGCCAACGGTTCGGCCACCCTCACGGATAGCAAATCGAAGGCCCTCATCCATCGCAATAGGCTTTCCGAGTTCCACTTTGATGGTGAGATTATCACCTGGCATCGCCATCTCGGTACCCTCAGGCAGCATGATACTTCCCGTAACGTCGGTCGTCCTGAAGTAGAACTGCGGGCGATAGTGATTGAAGAACGGCTTGTGTCGTCCTCCCTCGTCTTTGGACAGAACGTAGACGTTCGCCTCGAACTCCGTGTGCGGAGTGATGCTTCCTGGCTTGCAGACCACCTGACCGCGCTCGACATCGGTTCGCTTGACACCACGGAGCAAGACACCGACGTTGTCGCCGGCCATGCCCTCGCCAAGCTCTTTGTTGAACATCTCGACGCCAGTCACGACCGTCTTCTGCGTGGGGCGAAGACCAACAATCTCGACCTCCTCAGAGACCTTGACTTTACCAGCCTCGACCTTACCCGTTACCACAGTTCCACGACCGGGAATTGTCAAAACATCCTCGATCGGCATAAGGAAGGGGCGATCAAGCGGACGCTCAGGCACGGGGATGTACTCATCGACCGCGTCCATCAGCTCGATGATCTTGTCCTGATACTCCTTGTCGCCCTCAAGAGCCTTCAAGGCCGAGACACGAATGATCGGAGTATCGTCACCGGGGAACTCATACTCGTTCAGCAGTTCGCGAACCTCGAGTTCAACGAGATCCAAGAGCTCCTCATCGTCGACCATGTCGGCCTTGTTGAGCGCCACGACAATATAGGGGACACCGACCTGGCGAGCGAGCAACACATGCTCACGCGTCTGGGGCATCGGACCATCGGTTGCCGCCACCACCAAAATTGCACCATCGACCTGAGCGGCACCCGTGATCATATTCTTGATATAGTCCGCGTGTCCAGGCATGTCAACATGGGCATAGTGTCGCTTGTCTGTCTCGTACTCAACGTGCGAGATCGCGATCGTTATGCCGCGGGCCTTCTCCTCTGGTGCCTTATCGATCTGATCGAAGGGCTTGAACTTTACATTGGGATTCCCTTCGGACAATACCTTTGTAATCGCCGCCGTCAACGTCGTCTTACCATGGTCAATATGTCCCATGGTTCCGATGTTCAAGTGAGGCTTACTTCGCTCGAACTTCTGCTTTGCCATCTTTTCCTGCTCCGTTGCTACTCACTGCGCCCACATGGCGCAACCTTGACCCATTACAGAACTACGTAGTCTACTCGCCCCGGACCTTGCGAACGATCTCCGCCGCTATGGAATCCGGTACTTCTTGATACGCATGGAACTGCATGGTATACGTCGCCCGACCCTGCGTCCGAGAACGCACGTCGGTGGCGTAACCAAACATCTCCGACAATGGGACCAGCGCGCGAATAACTTGGTTATTCCCGATCTGATCCATGCCCTCGACCCGACCACGCCGGGACGAGAGATCTCCGATGACGTCCCCCATGTAATCGTCTGGGGTCACCACCTCTACCGCCATGATCGGTTCAAGGAGGACAGGGTCTGCCGCTCGAACCGCTTTCTTCACCGCCATAGAACCTGCTATACGAAACGCCATCTCTGAAGAGTCAACGTCGTGATAGGAGCCAAACACCAAAGTGACACGCAGGTCCTCAACCGGATAACCGGCCAAAATACCCGATCCAAGCGCATCTTGGATACCAGCATCGACTGCAGGGATGTACTCCTTAGGAATGACACCACCTGTGATCTTATCTACAAACTCATAACCGCTACCGACGCCCAGTGGCTCAACATTGATCACCACGTGTCCATACTGCCCACGGCCACCTGTCTGGCGGATATAGCGCTCCTCGATCCGCTCAACCGGTTTGCGAATCGTCTCGCGGTACGCCACCTGAGGCTTACCCACATTCGCATCGACCCTGAACTCGCGCAACATACGGTCGACCAACACCTCAAGGTGGAGCTCGCCCATGCCCGAGATCACCGTTTGACCGGTCTCCTGATCTGAGCGCACGCGAAACGTCGGATCCTCCTCAGAGAGGGCGAACAACGCTCGACCCATCTTTTCCTGATCCGCCTTCGTCTTCGGTTCAACGGCAACGTGGATCACTGGATCTGGGAAGTCAAGACTCTCAAGGATAATCGGCTTCGATGGGTCGCACAGGGTATCGCCCGTCGTCGTATTCTTAAAGCCGACTGCCGCCACGATGTCACCAGCAGCGACGGAATCAATATCCTCGCGATGGTTGGCGTGCATTAACAGAATCCGCCCCAAGCGCTCCTTTTTATCCTTGGTCGAATTTAACACGGTGGCGCCCTTGTCAAGCGTGCCGGAGTAGACCCGAAAATAGGTCAACTTCCCAACGAAGGGGTCGGTCATGATCTTAAAAGCCAGCGCAGAGAACGGGGCCTCGTCCGTCGGCTCACGCTCGATCATCTCCGCTCCCGAGAGCGAGGTACCGACAGCTGGCTTGATATCCACCGGCGATGGCAAGTAATCGACCACCGCATCCAGCAGTGGCTGCACTCCCTTGTTTTTGAAGGCCGACCCACACAACACCGGCACCAACGAGTTCGCTATCGTCGCTTTACGGATCGCGCCCTGAAGAAACTCGGCGGAGATCTCCTGATCGCCGATGTACAGCTCCATCAGATCATCATCGAAGTTACTGAGCACGTCGATCAACTCTCGATGGGCATCCTCTGCCGCGCTCTGGAGATGAGCGGGAATCACTTCGGTATGGAACTTGTCTCCCATCCCCTCATCCCAAATGATCGCCTCCATTCGGAGTAGGTCGATCACTCCGAGGAAATCGCTCTCCGACCCAATGGGCAGTTGGATGACGAGAGGATTCGCGTCCAAACGATCTTTAATCATTTCGACACATCGCTCAAAATTAGCCCCAACGCGATCCATCTTGTTGACAAAACAGATGCGCGGAACCAGATACTTGTTGCCCTGCCGCCAGACTGTCTCGGTCTGAGGCTCTACCCCGGCGACTGCATCAAAGACCGCAACCGCGCCATCGAGCACCCGGAGCGACCGCTCCACTTCAACGGTGAAATCCACGTGGCCCGGGGTGTCGATGATGTTGATGCGGTGATCCTTCCAGAACGCCGTCGTGGCCGCAGAGGTAATGGTGATGCCACGCTCCTGCTCTTGGGGCATCCAGTCCATCGTGGCCGCACCTTCGTGCACCTCACCGATCTTATAATTCTTGCCGGTGTAGTAGAGAATACGCTCCGTCGTCGTCGTCTTACCCGCATCGATATGCGCCATAATTCCGATATTTCGGATACGGTCGAGCGGAATCTCGCGCTTCGTGACCATTTACTCCTTCTCCTCTGCGTGGCTAGCCACTAACACTCCTTGGGCCCCCTGCTCATACCTTCGTACTCTCATCCAAACCACGTCTACTCAGTCCCTCCACATCCATGAAGATCGGGCTCCCCAGCTCATGGCCGTTGTCCTCTCGGAGGACCACTTCCTCCTACCGCCAACGCTCCCTGAGGGCAGCGACCGCTGTCGCAACCAAACCAGGCGACCCCACCTGCCCATTGCAGACACCTACAGAACGGCACCATGCCAAGCCAACAGAACCGGTGGACGCGAAGACAACGCCTTGCCTACCAGCGATAGTGCATGAAGGCGCGGTTAGACTCCGCCATCTTGTGGGTATCGTCGCGACGTTTGACCGACGCACCGATACCATTCGAGGCATCGAGTACCTCATTCGCCAAACGTTCAACCATCGTCTTTTCGCGGCGACCCTTGGCATTGGTGACGATCCACCGGATCGCTACCGAATTTGCCCGCCTCGGCTTGACCAACACGGGGACCTGATAGGTGGTACCACCTACTCGCCTGGAGCGAACCTCGGTATCTGGTCGCGTGTTGTCGACGGCACGCTTGAGCACCGCTACCGGATCGCTACCAACCTTCTCTGCGATGGTGTCAAGTGCCCGATAGACAATATGCTCTGCGACCGACTTCTTGCCGCTCACCAACACTTTGTTCACAAATTGCGCGACAAGCACTGAATGGTAGACCG
This sequence comes from Ferrimicrobium sp., assembly GCF_027364955.1. Lineage (NCBI taxonomy): Bacteria > Bacillati > Actinomycetota > Acidimicrobiia > Acidimicrobiales > Acidimicrobiaceae > Ferrimicrobium > Ferrimicrobium sp. Next base: position 51,239 of record NZ_DAHXOI010000008.1, on the reverse strand, counting down.
GATCTGAGGCAATATATCGCGGCTGGATTGGGCCCTTTCTGGGCATAACTCTACTTCTCCCTCTTCGCACCGTATCGGCTACGGGCTTGCTTACGATTCTTCACACCAGCTGAGTCCAGCGAGCCGCGAACGATCTTGTAGCGGACTCCAGGGAGGTCCTTGACTCGACCACCTCTTACAAGCACGATAGAGTGCTCCTGAAGATTGTGACCAATCCCAGGTATGTACGCCGTCACCTCGACTCCGGAGGTCAGGCGCACTCTGGCTACCTTGCGCAATGCCGAGTTCGGCTTCTTCGGAGTAGCCGTATAGACGCGGGTACAGACCCCACGACGCTGCGGGGAACCCTTCAGTGCCGGCGTTTTGGTCTTGGTCCGCTTGGACTCACGACCCTTTCTAACTAACTGTGAAATCGTAGGCAAGACGTTCCTCTCGTCAAATACATTCTGGTATAGCCATCACGCAGAGCAGCCCAGAGCCGCTCTTGGCCCAATCGGACAGTCTAACGCACACACGCATGGATCTAGCCCTCTTCAATGAGATCCTCCGGACCAGACTCGTTCTCCTCCTCCGAGCTCCAAAATGACAGCTTGCGATGGAAGGGTGCCTTGACCTCAACCGACCGATAATCTCGAACACCCGAGCCAGCCGGAATCAGTTTCCCGAGAATAATATTCTCCTTCAGTCCAAGCAACGGATCCGACTTGCCTTCGATGGCAGCCTCTGTCAGCACTCGAGTCGTCTCCTGGAAGGAGGCGGCACTCAACCACGATTCAGTCGCGAGCGATGCTTTGGTGATCCCCATCAGTTCCGGTCGACCTTCGGCTGGACGTGCCCCTTCGGCAAACAGTGCCCGATTCACCTCGGCATACTGCTGCGACTCTACGCGCTCTCCTGGGAGGAACTGTGAGTCACCCGGTTCGGCAACCAGTACCCGTCGGAGCATCTGCCGGACGATCAGTTCGATGTGCTTGTCGTGAATCGGCACTCCCTGATCCCGATAGACCTTCTGCACCTCTTCAACCAGATACTGTTGGGTCTCCCGGATACCCTTGATCTCAAGAACCTGCTTTGGATCCTTTGGACCTTCAACGAGCGGGTCACCAGCGGCCACCTCTTGGCCCTCTTGCACATTAAGGTGCACTCGTGTCGGCAGCAAATACGTCTCTTCGGTGCCATCGTCATGGACCACCGTGACGCGCTGACCATTCTCCTCATCTACGAGATGGACAATCCCCGCACCATGGGCCAGGATAGCCGCACCTCGAGGAGTACGAGCCTCAAAGAGCTCGACGACACGCGGGAGTCCATGGGTGATGTCCGAACCTGCGATACCTCCCTGGTGGAAGGTACGCATCGTCAACTGGGTTCCCGGCTCTCCGATCGATTGCGCTGCAACCACGCCGACGGCCTCACCCAATTCGATCAGGCCAACTCCACCGAGCGACTTGCCATAGCACATCGCGCAGACCCCATGAGAGGTCTCGCACGTCAACGCCGATCGTACTCGAATCTGTTGCACTTCAGGATCCTCAGTGATGGCGGCGACCAAGGCATCGGTGAGCAAGGTTCCACGCCCTATCTCACTTCCGTCATTGAGATGCACCGAGTCCGCAAGCACGCGACCGAAGGCACGTGTCTCCACGTAGAACCGCTTACCTGCCTCATCAGGTCGGATATCCTCCAACCAGATCCCGCGAGTCGTCTCACAATCGATCTCCCGAACAATCATCTCCTGAGCGACATCAACCAGACGTCGAGTCAGGTAGCCGGAGTCAGCGGTCCGCAGGGCGGTATCAGCAAGCCCTTTTCGAGCACCGTGGGTGGAGAGGAAGTACTCGAGCACCTGCAACCCTTCGCGGAATGAGGACTTAATCGGACGGGGAATCATCTCACCCCGTGGATTCGCCACCAACCCCTTGATCCCCGAGATCTGCCGAATCTGCTGTGGGTTACCACGAGCCCCCGATTCGATCATCATTCCCAGCGGGTTCATGATGTCAGCAGCGAGCATCTCATCGATCGCACGGCCGATCTCCGCCGTCGCCGAGGTCCAGATCTCGATCTCTTTCTGCTTACGTTCATCATCAGTGATAATGCCACGCTTGAATTGCGCCTCCGCTTTCTCAGCCTCGCGTTCGTAACGGTTGAGGATCTCCGCCTTCGCCACTGGTGTCTTGACGTCATCGATAGAGATCGTCAAACCGGACTGCGTTGCGTACCGAAAGCCCAAGTCCTTAATCGCATCCAGCGTCACCTGCACCGTGATGCGAGAATAGCGATTGGCAACCTCTTCGACGATGGCACCGATGGGGAGGTTTTTCTTGCCAATAATCTCATTGACATAGCGAAAATCCTCCGGAAGCGCTTCGTTAAAGATCACGCGACCCGCAGTGGTCCTCAGCTCGGTGACCTCTCCATCGGCCCCAAGCGTACGCAAACGAATCGGAGCGTGCAGCCCCAACTCGCCGGCATCGAGCGCTCGACGCACCTCGTAGTTATGTCTGAACACCTTGCCGGCACCGATCTCGTCCTCACGGATGATGGTGAGATAAAACAACCCAAAGACCATGTCCAAGCTCGGCACGGTGATTGGACGTCCAGTGGCCGGCGAAATGATGTTGCTCGCAGAGAGCATCAGCACCCTCGCCTCTGCTTGTGCCTCTGGTGAGAGTGGCAGGTGAACCGCCATCTGATCACCATCAAAGTCGGCATTGAAGGCGGTGGTCACCAGTGGATGGATCTGAATGGCTTTGCCTTCCACCAGCACCGGCTCAAAAGCCTGGATACCGAGACGGTGGAGCGTCGGTGCACGGTTCAAAAGGACCGGATGTTCCCGTATCACACCATCGAGCACCTCCCACACCTGAGGGCGCCGACGTTCTACCATTCGTTTGGCCGATTTGATATTCTGTGCAAACTCCATCTCCACCAGCCTTCGCATGACGAATGGCTTGAAGAGTTCGAGCGCCATCAACTTGGGAAGCCCGCACTGATGGAGTTTTAGCGTCGGACCACCGACAATGACCGAACGACCAGAGTAATCGACACGCTTCCCAAGAAGATTCTGTCGAAAACGTCCCTGCTTACCCTTCAGCATATCGGAGAGGCTTTTCAGCGGCCGGTTGCCAGGCCCGACAACAGGGCGACCACGTCGTCCATTGTCAAAAAGTGCGTCTACCGCCTCCTGCAACATACGCTTCTCATTGTTGACGATGATCTCCGGAGCACCAAGGTCGAGCAGACGCTTGAGTCGGTTATTCCGGTTGATCACCCGGCGATAGAGGTCATTCAGGTCCGAGGTGGCAAAACGCCCACCATCGAGCTGCACCATTGGACGCAGATCAGGTGGAATCACCGGGACCACGGACAGAATCATCGCCATCGGATCGTTGATCCTGCGGCCATCCTCATCACGACGATTGAAAGCGGAGACGATCTTGAGTCGGCGGATAGCCTTCTGACGTCGCTGCGCGGAAAGCGGCCGACGGGCATCCGTAGGTTCAATCATTTCGCGTAGCTTGATCTGCTCAGCATCGAAGTCGATGCGGTTGATCAAGTCAGCGATCGCCTCGGCACCCATACCGCCATCGAAGTACTCCGAGTAACGGGCGCGCAACTCCCTCCAAAGAATCTCATCCTCGATGATCATGCGTGGATAGAGCTCACGGAACTCGTCGAACGCACGCCGAACAAGTTCAATCGACTGGTTCGCCCGTTCGCGAACCGCCTGAATCTCCTTCTCCAGCTGGCGTTGGCGTGCACGAACATCACTGTCTTTGGCACCCTCGGCCTCCATGGCTGCGAGCTGCTCCTCAAGATCTTGGAATCGATGCTCGATCTCGATATCGCGGCCGTCCTCAAGACTCTTGATCTCCTCGAGCATCTCCGTCTCAAGATTAGGAAGATCCTGATGGCGGCGATCCTCATCGACTGCAGTCACAAGATTGGCAGCGAAATAGATCACCTTCTCCAACTGCTTCGCTTTGAGCTCTTCCTTCGGTGTCGTGCCCATGAGGAGATAGGCAAGCCAGGATCGCGTGCCACGAAGATACCAGATATGCACCACCGGGGCCGCAAGTTCGATATGACCCATCCGCTCGCGACGCACCTTGGCTCGTGTGACCTCCACGCCACAACGTTCACAGACGATCCCCTTAAATCGCACCCGCTTGTATTTTCCACAGGCGCATTCCCAATCCTTGGTTGGACCAAAGATACGCTCGCAGAATAGACCGTCGCGTTCCGGACGTAGGGTGCGATAGTTAATCGTCTCTGGCTTCTTGACCTCGCCACGTGACCAGTTCTTGATATCGTCAGAGGTCGCCAGCCCTATTCTTATCTGATCGAATCGGCTCAAATCAAGCATTTAAATCCCTCTCTCCTGACGTCCATCATCTTCGTAATCCACATTGCGTTCTGGCCGACTGAGGTTGATTCCAAGATCCTCAGAGGCAGAGTATGCATCTTCATCGAGCTCGCGCAGTTGCACCCGCTCACCCGTGGGCGAGAGCACATCCACATTCAAACAGAGCGACTGCATCTCCTTGATCAGCACCTTGAAACTCTCTGGGATGCCCGGCTCCGGAATATTCTCACCCTTGACGATGGACTCATAGACCTTCACACGTCCGACCACGTCATCAGACTTAATGGTTAACAGTTCTTGGAGCGCGTACGCTGCGCCATAGGCCTCTAGTGCCCATACCTCCATCTCACCGAAGCGCTGTCCACCGAATTGTGCCTTGCCACCGAGTGGCTGCTGAGTGATCATGGAGTAGGGTCCCGTCGACCGAGCGTGGATCTTGTCGTCCACCATGTGGGCAAGCTTGATCATATACACGTAGCCGACCATGACTGGGCTGTCATAGGGTTCTCCGGTACGTCCATTGAAGAGCTGCGCCTTGCCGTCTTCACCGACGAGTCGGTTGCCATCGAAGGACTGTGGGTTGAGGTTCGTGAGTAACTCTTTAATCGTGGGTAGCCCACCCGCCTCTTCGGTCTCGTCCCAGTGCGCACCGTCAAAAGACGGGCTTGCGACCCACGTGTTTGGTATGGCCCGTGGTCGAGTCTTGTGACTCAGCGAGGCCAGCTGCTCAGGTGCTTCGACTGGAGTCCAACCCCACTTTGCCGCGAACCCAAGATGCCCCTCGAGGACCTGACCGACGTTCATGCGCGACGGCACACCTAACGGATTCAAAATGATATCCAGCGGCGTCCCGTCAGCCATTCGAGGCATATCCTCAAGCGGAAGGATCTTCGAGATCACACCCTTATTGCCGTGTCGCCCTGCCAACTTATCGCCTTCAGAGATCTTGCGATGCTGGGCCACATAGACCCGGACCAGCTGGTTGACACCAGGAGGCAGCTCCGTAGAGTCATCACGACTGAAGACCTTGATGTCGATAACCTTCCCATACTCACCGTGCGGCACCCTGAGGGAAGTATCGCGCACCTCGCGCGACTTCTCACCAAAGATCGCCCGCAACAGACGCTCCTCAGGAGTGAGTTCCGTCTCACCCTTTGGGGTCACCTTGCCCACCAAGATATCACCAGGCCCCACCTCGGCACCGACGCGGATGATTCCTCGTTCGTCGAGATCAGCCAGCGCCTCCTCCGAAAGGTTCGGAATATCTCGGGTGATCTCCTCAGCACCGAGCTTCGTGTCGCGCGCATCGGTCTCGAACTCCTCGATATGAATCGAGCTCAAGACGTCGTCTTTTACCAGCCGTTCAGAGATAATGATGGCGTCCTCGAAGTTGTAACCCTCCCACGGCATAAATCCGACGAGGAGATTTTTGCCCAGTCCAAGTTCACCGTTCTGGGTCGCAGGGCCGTCGGCCAGAAGATCCCCGGCTTGCACACGGTCTCCCTGGTCAACAAGCGGGCGCTGGTTCCAACAGGTGTTTTGATTCGAACGCTCAAACTTCACCAAGCGATACCGTTTGGTTCCAAGGGGGACCCCATTGCCATCGGTCTGGCCCTTGTCGTAATCGACGACGATCGAATCGCCCGTCACCTCAGCCACTACACCAGAACCTTTCGCGACCAACACATCGCCCGCATCGAGCCCTGCACGAGCCTCGACCCCCGTACCGACGAAGGGTGCCTCCGGGATCATCAGCGGAACCGCCTGCTTTTGCATGTTGGCACCCATGAGGGCGCGATTGGCATCATCGTGTTCGACAAAGGGAATCAGGGACGTGGAGACTGAGACCACCTGAGAGGTGGAGACATCCATGAGATGCACCTCGTCTGGGGTCGCCAACTCCACCTCGGAGGTCGAACCGTAGGAGACCTCATTGACACCGACCTTCACAACCGCACCTTGTGGTCCTCGACGGACCAGCACCTTGGGCTCAATGAAGCGTCCATCGGCATCGAGACGAGCGTTCGCCTGAGCGATGATGAACTCCTCCTCCTCGTCAGCAGTGAGGTAGACGATATCATCGGTCACGCGACCCTCGACCACCTTGCGGTACGGAGTCTCGATAAAACCGAAACGATTCAACCGCGCATAACTCGCCAAGGCACCGATCAGACCGATGTTCGGACCCTCTGGCGTCTCGATTGGGCACATGCGGCCATAGTGGGATGAGTGGACGTCACGCACCTCAAAGCCAGCACGCTCCCGGGAGAGTCCACCAGGTCCGAGTGCGGAGAGACGTCGCTTATGCGCTAATCCCGAGAGTGGATTGTTCTGGTCCATGAACTGCGACAGCTGGCTGGTTGAGAAGAACTCCTTCACTGCAGCGACGACTGGACGAATGTTGATCAAGCTCTGCGGCGTGATCGCCTCCACATCCTGGGTAGTCATCCGCTCGCGGACAAGACGCTCTAGACGCGAAAGCCCGATCTTGAGCTGATTTTGAATCAGCTCCCCAACGCTACGGACACGCCGATTCGAGAAGTGATCCTGGTCGTCATAGCGATACCCCAGCTCACCGCTGGCTAGGTGCAACATGTACGAAGCCGTCGCCACCACTTCAGCTCTCGAGAGTACACCCGGAGTCTCATGTTCGGTGTCGAGAGGATGGCCAAGAATATCCTCAAGACGAGCGATCTCCGGCTTGAGTCGCTTGTCGATCTTATAACGTCCCACTCGCGTGAGATCGTAACGTCGTGCCTGAAAGAACGCCCCCTCGAGGTACATGCGCGCAGCATCCGCGTTGGGCGGCTCACCTGGCCGCACTCGTTTGAAGACCTCGAGTAGTGCCTCGTCTTCGGTCTGAGACTGATCCTCTTTCTCCCATTGCGGAATCAAGAAATCAAAGTGTTGTACGAGCTTTTGCAGGTCAGCAGGGTCCGAAAACCCAACCGCTCGCAACAAGGTGAACAGGCTCAGCCGTCGTTTACGAGCGACCCGTGCCCCTGCCTGGATGTCACGACCAGGTCGTGCCTCAACATCAAACTCCAGCCACTCGCCCCGATACGGATTGATGGTGGCCGTGACGATGGTGCGTTGGTCGCGCCCCGGTTGGAAGAGCACCCCAGGCGAGCGCACCAACTGCGACACAATGACACGTTCCGTACCGTTGATCACAAAGGTACCTCGATCGGTCATCAAGGGAAAGTCGCCCATGAAGACGATCTGCTCCTTGATCTCGTAGGTGCTCTTATTCGAGAACTTGGCTCGCACAAAGATCGGTGCCGCGTAGTTCATATCCTTCTCTTTGCACTCCTCCACCGAATACTTCGGGAAGGGTGCCAAGTCAGGATCGTTGGGATCATACTCAAGCTCGAGCGATAACTGACCCCCGTAGTCCTCGATCGGCGAGATGTCGTGGAACGCCTCGGCGAGACCCTCCTCAAGAAACCAACGGAAGGAATCTGTCTGGATAGCGATAAGATCAGGTAACGGAAGTACCTGGGGGAGTTTCGCAAACGAGAAACGTTGGGGTGAGCGGTTAAGCAAGGTCAAGTACTACTCCTTAGACGAGATCCGAAAACACAAAAAAACTCATACAAGCGACAAGGTCGCTCAGATGAGTTTTTCAAGAGCTCAGTGGTGGGCAAGACACTACAACATATAGCATAGATGGAAGAAGTACGCGATGTGTCGTTTGTCCCCGAAAAGACGGGTACAAACGACACGTGAACGCGCGTACGAACGTTACTTCAACTCAACAGTAGCGCCAGCGGCTTCCAGCTGCGCCTTAGCCTTTTCGGCATCCTCCTTCGAGGCCTTCTCGAGCACCGGCTTCGGAGCTGCATCGACAAGATCCTTGGCTTCCTTAAGCCCAAGATTGGTGAGCGCGCGCACCTCTTTGATGACTTGGATCTTCTTCTCACCAGCCGCCGTCAAGATGACATCGAACTCATCCTGCTCTTCAGCGGCCGCTGCAGCCTCACCAGCACCACCGGTGGCCGCGCCCGCAGCAGCAACAGCTACCGGAGCGGCTGCGGTGACACCGAAGCGCTCCTCAAAGGCCTTCAAAAGCTCAGAGAGCTCGATTACCGTCATCTCAGAGATCTGGTCAAGCAACGCTTGCACATCTGCCATTGGTTTCCTTTCGTGTCCTGTCGAGGACGATTACGCTAACGACTATGTCGAGCTACTTATTACGAACGTCTAGTGGGAGACCGACGAGTATGACCCCGTCGTATCCATCACGCTAGGCAGCCTCTCGCTGATCGACCAATGCCTTCAACCCGTATGCAAAGTCACGAGGAAGCGCATTCAATGCCGAAGCGAACGAGACCATTGGTGCAGCGATCAGACCAGCCAGCTGCGCTAGCAGCACCTCACGACTTGGCAAGTTCGCCAATGCGAACACGGCAGACTGATCCAGCAACTGACCGTCAAAGAGTGCCCCCTTGACGACGAGCGATTCATTGGTGCGCGAAAATTCGCGCAGTGCCTTCGCTGTTGCTGCGGCATCGGGACCACTAAAGACCAGACCACTTGGCCCGGTGAGAAGCCCAACGAGTACCTCACTACCTGCCTCAACAGCGGCGATCCGCACCAAGGTATTCTTAAACACCTTGTATTCTGCTCCAACGGTCCGGAGCTGGGAGCGGAGGACCTGTAAATCGGCAACCTTTAGGCCACGGTACTCAGTGACAAAGACCACATCGTGGGCGACAAGCTTCGCTCGCACCTCTTCGACGACAGCGACCTTTGCGGGACGCGGATTCTCGACCATTTTCTCTCCTTACAACTTTTGCCTGACTCGGAGAGATCGCTTCGTCGGGCACCCATCACAGGATTTAAGCAACAGCACCGGACCTCTTGAGCGAATCGAGGCGTCTTACACTCTAGCAGAGATGGTGACTATGCAGCCCCAACAGCGAGAAAATCTTCGTCCACAAGGCGGATCCTGTTGGGATCGAGCCCGACCGAGGGAGTCATGGTCGCGCTGACGTGCACCGAACGGAAGTAACGACCCTTTGCGGAGGCCGGCTTTGCGCGAGCGAGCTCATCGATTACCGCTCTAAAGTTTTCCAGCAATGCCACGGTTGTGAAGGATACCTTACCGATCGGCACATGCACATTGCCCACCTTATCGGTTCGAAACTCCACACGACCCGCCTTGAACTCCGCGACGGCTTTGCCAACCTCCATCGTCACCGTACCAGTTCGCGGGTTCGGCATCAGACCTCGCGGACCTAGCACTCTACCCAGACGACCTACCTGTCCCATCAAATCCGGCGTGGCGATCGCCACGTCGAAATCGAGAAAACCACCAGTCACGCGCTCCACCAGATCGTCCGCGCCAACCACATCCGCGCCAGCTTCCCTCGCTTCTGCAGCGGCCTCACCAGCTGCAAAGACAGCGATACGAACCACTCGACCGGTACCATTTGGCAAGGCTACCGTGCCACGTACCATCTGATCAGCCTTTCGTGGGTCAACACCGAGACGAACTGCGAGCTCAACGGTCTCATCGAACTTCGCCTTACTCAACGCCTGCACGAGTTCAAGAGCCTCACGAGGCTGATACAACCTCTCAACATCAACCTTGGCGATCTGCTCCGAATACACTTTTCCAGCCATTAGTAACTCCAAACTCTCCAACTCGTCAACACGAGAATCCGATTATTCAGCAACGGTAAGACCCATTGACATCGCAGTGCCGATCACCTGCTTCATGGCAGATTCCAAGTTGAAGGCGTTCAGATCAGGCATCTTGGTCTTGGCGATCTCCTCGACCTGGTCTCTCGTCACCGTTCCCACCAAAGCCCGACGGTTGGTGGCAGACCCCTTCTCCAAGCCAGCCGCCTGCTTCAAGAGCTCCGATGTCGGTGGGGTCTTGAGAACAAAACTGAAGGAGCGATCCTCAAAGATCGTGACCTCCACCGGGATAACTTGGCCACGCTGCGCCTCGGTAGCGGCATTGTATTGCTTCACGAACTCCATGGTCTGAATCCCATGCGGTCCGAGCGCAGTACCCACAGGAGGAGCCGGGGTTGCCGCCCCAGCAGGCAAATTGATCTTGACGATGGCGGCGACACGTTTCTTTGCCACGATGATTGAACTCCTTACATTGAACCAGACAAGTATATACGCTGCGCAGCCTAAGGGCCCGCGCTCGCCTCAACTACGGTGAGAAAGTACCGTGAGACAAGGCTAGATTTTGGTAACCTGTGAGAAGTCGAGCTCCACAGGCGTCTCGCGCCCAAAGATATTGAAAAGTACCTTGAGTTTCATCTGATCAGCGTTGATCTCAGAGATCTGTCCCGAAAAGTCAGCCAACGGACCCTCTTTGACCTGTACTGTATCGCCAATCTCAAATCCATGGGTCGGCTTGCGGACGGTCGTCGTTCGCATCTCTTCTGGTGTCTTGAACGCGAGCATCGACTCCACTTCTCGTTTCGAAAGTGGGGTTGGTTTAGATCCAGATCCTACAAATGAGGTGATCCCTGGCGTGTTACGGATCGCTGTCCACACCTCGTCGTCCATGTCAGCTCGGACCATCACGTACCCAGGAAACACCTTGCGGCGGACCGACACTCTTTTGCCATTCTTGATCTCGGCCACATCCTCCATCGGGATCTCGACCTCATAGATTCGCTCATCAAGGTTGAGTGACTTGACACGAGCAAAGAGGTTTGTCTTCACTTTGTTCTCGTAACCCGAATAACAATGCACCACGTACCAAGCTCCAGCACGATCGTATGGAGACTCTACGACCTCGTCAAGAAACTCCTCCTCAACACCGTCGACCCCAGAAGCATCATCAGCAACTGCATCATCATCGGTGACGTCATTCGGAACCGCGTCACCCTGGGCCGGATCTCCGTCGACAAACTCATCAGTGCTTAGCGCACCGTCACCACGCAGATCTTCTCCGCTATCGCCTGCGAAAGCATGAGCACTCTCCTCGCCCACACCATTGGCCTGCTGGAAAACTCCACCAGAAACGTCCTCACCGGAAACCTGTTCGTCTGACACCGCTACTACTCCCACAATCCTCTGCCTCAACCGTACAGCTTGGTCACACCGGTCGAGAACAGGAGGTTCAACAAAAAGATAAGACCCACTACAAAAACAAGCGTAACGAACACAACGGTAGCGTAACTTCGCACCTGGGCTCGAGTCGGCCAATCCACCAGCTTCAGCTCGGCGATGACTGAACTGAAATAGGCACGAATACGGCCTTTTTCCCTGGTCCGCTTCGATTTCGTCTTCGAACGGCGGACAGCGTCCTGCTTCTTCTCTGGCGCCATCTGTTGGCGCGCCATCAACCGCTTCGTCTCGCGATTCACGTCAAAACCTCGTACTTCACAAAAGTTGCCACTCTACCAGCAGGGCAGGAGGGACTCGAACCCCCAACCCCCGGTTTTGGAGACCGGTGCTCTACCAATTGAGCTACTACCCTCTATGGGCTACCAGCTTATCAGGGGATCCCCATCGTTGGCACCCTCTGTTGCCGAGTTGGCCGCCTCTTGAGCAAAGAGAAGGGCTAGCTGCTTACGCGCACGATACAAGCGAACCTTCACGTTTGACTCTGTTTGACCCGTCGCATCAGCGATCATCCGAACGCTATAGCCCATGCCGTATCGCATCACAAGTAACTCTCGCGTTGAGAGTGGTACCCTATCGAGTAGCGCGATGAGATCCACCACAGCGGCCGTGGACTCGTTGGGGTCCTCGCGACTCACCTCCGATGCAATCGGTGAACACACCTCAAGCGAGCATTCCCGATGAGTAATCCGATTCCGAGCGCGAAGATGACCAAGTGCAGAGTTCACTACGATTCGGTAAACCCAGGTCTCACATTTGGAGTCTCCCCGAAAGCGCTCCAGCGAACGATAGACGTTGAGATAGGCATCCTGCAGCACATCGCCGACGCTCTCAGCATCTCCCAAAATCCTCATCGCCAGACTCGCACTGGCCCGTTGAGTCCTCTTCAGGATCTCCTCGAAGCTTGGCTTGAGGTCACCAACGGCCTGCAACGCCTTTGGCGCGGTCAGCGTGTCTCCTTGTGAAGGGTATGACGGCGATCCCACTGGCAGAACTTGCGCATCTCGATGCGCTCGCGATCATTCTGCTTGTTCTTCGTCGTGATGTAGTTGCGACGCTTGCACTCTTCGCAAGCCAACGTAACCTTGACCCGCTTCTCATTTTTTGCCATTATTTACCTCTCTGAGCCGCATCATGAACAATCAACACGACCAACATCAAAACCCCGAACCGAAACTCAACTATAAGAATAATCGGCACCGGCCACGGCTACCACTACACCTTAGCAAGTCCAACCTTGGCGTTCACTCCAAGCACGACCGTCTCCACCTCACCGTAATGAACGATTACGTCCACCAAGCGCCGAACTCCGCCAGACCCGTAACAACACGACAACGTCGAGCAGCCCGAGGTCGCGAGCAACCTGGTTGATAGCCCGGGCGATGGCCCTACCCGGACACAGTAGCGGCGGTCGGACTCGAACCGACGACCCCACGATTATGAGCCGTGTGCTCTTACCTACTGAGCTACGCCGCCTTGCAGAGCCCCCTGTCGGAATCGAACCGACGACACCAGCCTTACCATGGCTGTGCTCTGCCGACTGAGCTAAGGGGGCAATACGTATAAGGCTCAATCTATGATACTAGGTCATGAGAATTGATCCTCACACCCTACTCACTTTCGTGGGCTCAGTCCTCCACATTCTCCCATTGATCAGGATCCCGTGAACACGACTCCACAGGGTCCCCCCGCTGTTCGTCTCCGCTACCACTCCGAGTCCTGGCAATGACCCTGCCAATATCCTCACCCATCATGATCCGCCACATCCTCCCAGAGGACGGGGAGATCCTACGCCAAATCTATAACCACGCCGTGCTGTCATCTACGGCGACGCTCGACTTAGAACCCCGCACTCGTCTCGAGCAAGAACGCTGGCTGGAGCTGCACTCTGGCATCTATCCAGCGTTGGTTGCGGTGCAAGATGATCATCCGATCGGTTACGCAACCATCTCCCCCTTTCGCCCTCGAGCGGGGTACAACTCCACTGTGGAGGACTCCGTCTATATCGACCCCCTACATCAACGACAGGGTGTTGGACATCTGTTGTTGGAGCACCTGTTGGCAACGGCAACCTCATTAGGCTTCCATAGCTGCATCGCTCACATCGTCGCCGACCATCGAGCCTCGTTACAGCTCCATCTCAGCTGTGAATTCAGGCTCGTAGGCGTTGAACATGAGATCGGTCGCAAGTTCGGCAAGTGGCTCGATATGGCGATTTTACAGCGACAGCTCCGATAACAGAACCCAAATCCGAGCGAAGAACTGCTCTGCCCCGCTTGCGCTACCTGAATCGCTAACGGCCCTGTGCGTGATCATCAGCCCAAAAATACCATGCAGCCAGGGAACGGAACGGTCGAAAGTGCTCACCTTGGGCCACCAACTCCGACAACGTCATCGTACGATTATCGGCCAGATGTCGCTCAACGCTTCTTCGCATCGCCAGATCACCCACCGGCCAGACATCGAGCCGCTGCAGATGAAACATCAGATACATATCTGCACTCCACTCGCCAAAGCCGTAGAGTCCCACAATATAACTTCGGACCGTCTCATCATCGCAGCAAGCGAGTTGCGCAAGCTCCTCACGAGTGACGCTGGCGCAGAGCCGCTCCAACGTCTTTATCTTCGGACCCGAAAGCCCGATACGGCGCAGTTCTTCATCACCAAGTCCACGAATCGCGTCGATCTCTAGTCCGGTAGCCAAGATCAAACGATCAAGGATCGCTCGCGCCGACGACCCCGACAGCTGTTGATAGACCAGAGTCTCCACCAAGAAGCCGAACGCATCGCTATCATCGCGCATGCCCCTTCGACCCTGCTCATCCCTTCGACCCGGATCGAACGAATCCCGGTAAAGGCGCGGGGTGCCGTAGAGCCTTGCGAACTGGGCCATCAAGGCATGTTGGGTCGACAGCGTAGCAACAGCTTCCTCAATCCGTTCCTCAGTCTGCTCACTCATGAGATAACCAGCTGATCGTCATCGCGGAACACCGACCTACCCACAGTGATCTCCTGCGAGAGGATCACGAATCAGTGGCAATGCGAACGAATTGAGGCAACCAGCGCTGGTAACGGGCAGGAACAGCCTCTCCAAGGGCCGCTCGAAACCCATCATAGACCTCGCCGGCCTCGCGGAAGAGACTCGCCCGCCGACGATAGAGGACAGTGACGAGCCCCGCGTAACCGATCCATGCAAAAGCAGTTGGTGCCCCTAGGAAATCAATAGGCATCGCAGACAGGGTGAGAAGCACCAGAAAATCTACGGTCAAATCTCCAGCTCCAAGCGCCAACAACACTATTCCCCAACCCAGATACCATGGCCAGATAACCGGTCCAAGTACAACAGTCACCACAAGTACAACGCCGGTCAACCTTACGATATTCGAGCGACGGCTCCCAAGGATGGTGATCCCTCCGATGAGCAAAATAAGCACATCACCGATAGCGCGGAAGACACCAACCACGAAATGCGGTCCAAACGGTAGGCCAAGGTGCGCCAACACCCAACCTAATGCGTAACCCACGAGGATGATCGGGTCCTCGAACGACAGTACCGAACCCGGTGTGGATAGGGCAGGAATCCAGCCCATCCCTAAATGGGTGACAAGCCCCAGCAGGTAGAAAATCGCCACCGTCAGCATCACGGCGATGACCAGCCCGCGGAGTTTGCTCAGTACCCGCTCGGAGTTGCTCCAGTGGTAGCCCATAAAACCAATCGCTACAATCGCTGGGACCTTGACGGACGCCGCCAAAGCCACCACGACAATACCAGCCAACCTCCGATCCTTGAGGAAAAGGTAGATCCCCACAAGCATCAGTGCAGTCATCAGCGCATCGTTATGCCCTGCGGATGCGAAGGTATAGAGCAGAATAGGATTTGCTGCTGAGAGAGCAAAAGCAAGATCACGATTCACTCCCAACAGATCAGCAATCTTAAGAACAAAAATCCCAATGACCACGACCGAGATAAGGGCGACCAGCCGCAAAAGCAGCACGGTCAGCAGTGGAGAGTGACCAGCCAGCTCAACAAGTCCTCCCGCCAACGCAAGAAACAATGGGCCATAGGGCGCCTTTGCCATACCCCACAACGGGTCGACCGTCGATCGATAGGCGCTGTTCCCGAGTAGCGCGGGGCCACCACTGTAAGGGTTGATACCAAGCGTAACCATACGACCCTGCGCGGCATAGGAGTATACGTCCCGTGAAAAAAGCGGTCCAGCCACCATCAACGGCAAAATCCACAGCCCAAACAAGAGCCACTTATGACGCAGTTCCTCACCACGACGACTACCCACCACGATTCTCAGCCAGGCGACACCGGTCAGGATAAGGCCGTAGTAGACCAGCGATTGGGCAAGTAGTTCAACAACCACGTTCCCTGGGTGAGGGGTGGCGTTGACGCCAAGATACCAGGATCCAGGAATCTTGGACGTAAAGGGGGAGTTCGCCTGAAGCGAACCCAGAAAAACCAAGAGCGAGCCGATAAACCCGGTCCAAAGAGGGTTCACGTGCATGAGATTGTCGGCATTGGCCCAAGCAAACCACCGCCGAACAAGACGGATCGCTCTGCCCAGTGTCCCGCTGGCTGATTGGCTTTGGGTGCGAGACTGCACTCGGTTTCCAGCCTCTATTTCACCGGAAGCAATCTTGCTCGCGCCTTGGGAAGATTGTGCCCATTGCTTGGCTCGCCCACGACGAAGCCGTCCATTCTCCTGCAGCTGTCCCTCGTGCGATGCGGCGCTTGGCTCGCTAGTGTTGTTCTCCATGAGCTCGCTACAGTCTAGCGCGCAGCGGATGTTCCCACATCGCTCCACGCTAGACCCCTCGGTGGGCCGGGAGGGATTCGAACCCCCGTAGGCGTACGCCGGCAGATTTACAGTCTGCTCCCATTGGCCACTCGGGCACCGACCCTGGTGAGGACATAATAGTCTACCAGTATGCCTTCATTCGACGTAGTTTCAGAGATTGATATCCAAGAAGTTAAAAATGCGGTTGACCAGGCAAGTCGCGAGATCGCTACCCGCTTCGACTTTAAGAACACCGATTCCTCAGTGGTTTTGAACGAGGGTGATCAGATCATCACCCTCGCTTCGAATACGCCGGACCGCCTCAAAGCAGTGATGACCGTGCTCGAAGAACGGCTTGTCAAGCGTTCGGTCTCGCTCAAGGCCCTCGACCGACAAAAGGTGGAGGACGCAGCCAAGGGCACGGTACGCCAATCAATCCGTCTCATCTCTGGCCTCGAGGGTGAGCGGGCAAAGCAGGTTACCGGAGCCATCAAAACGATGGCTATCAAGGGCGTCCAGGCACAGATCCAGGGAGAGCAGGTGCGGGTCACCAGCAAAAAGCGTGACGATCTGCAAGCAGTCATGACCCAGCTCAAAGAGAAGATCGCTGACGTGCCGTTGCAATTCGTCAACTTCCGCGACTAGGCATCCCCAATGGGGACGACCTATCATCTTCGACCAGGCCAGAGGGCAATCGTCCTTTCGAGTGCCGTGCTCGACCAACCTCAGACCATCGACGATGAGTACCACCAGGCCACCGATGGTCTCAGCGACGAGGATGTCGTCATCATCTGCGGCCCCATCAGTCACAACGCTTCCACGCATCTGTCTCTGTTCATGGACCTTCTTCAGCGTCACCACCGCTCCTACCTCGTCGCCCCACAGACCGACGTCGATCGCCTTCGCCAATCCGTTGGCTTTGCTGGTGATGCCGAGGGCGAACTCCAGCTATGTTCGCGTCTCGATCTCACCTACGACGACCATGGCACGCAACACATCCTCGTCGATCCCGGCCAAGGCCAACCGACCGATCCACGCGACACGATTCTTGCCCGCTTGAGCCAGCAGGGAAGTCGGTTCCGCGACGCCGACAAGCTCCACCCCCAGGCATCGCTCGCTCGCTATATCGCCTCACGATCCTTCTACCGGAGGCTACGTGCGCTCGTTCTCTGGACAACCATCCCCTTGGTGATCATCTTGGCGATTCGGATCCCAATTCTCCTCGCGATACCCCTCCTGCGCCGACAGTCGGCGCTCATTACCAACACGGAGCTAGTAGCGATGGCCATCGTCCTCGATGTTGTCCTTGCCGTTACGGTCTCGTTCTTCACCAGTCGAGGCACGCTGCGCATCCTCGACACCCCACTGGACTCCGCCCTGCGCACCCTCGATCCAAACGCCTCGGAGCGTCTCCGCTTCGATGAGTTCACCAAGCATGGGTATCATGGCATGATCAGCGCCGCGACGCGAACAAAAGAGCTCATCACCACTAGCAATGGAATTTTTGCCTCTCCTGGGACCTTTTCCACCACCGTTATCCGACTGCCAACGCGACTTCCAATCCCCGCACTCTACGTCGCCGCGACCGACACCTCTTGGCTGGAGATAGAGCCAGGAGCAACCCTGCGGATCAACCTTTGGTCGCTTCAGCGACTCGTCGCGCCATCACGGCTACTGAGACTCCTGGCCGCGAAGGACCTCCACCAACCCAAACCCCGCCTCCTGGCGAGTATCCCTGGTGGTCCAAGTTACTCACCAGTAGTGCAAGACAACCTGCGTAGCCCGAGCCTGCCCTTTCGACGAGTGAGTGCCATCGTGGTCTTCTTGGGTGGCCTCACCGAGCTCGCCACCTCCCTGATCCCACCCCTACACAGCCACTTTAGGCTCGTGTCGACGCTTTTCCCAAACCTCGCACTCTTCATTCGCAGCTACGCCAATGCGATCACCACAGCAGCAGGCGTCGGCATGATCGCTGTCGCCCTTGGCCTGCACGCTGGTCGACGACGTTCGTTCCAGATCACCGTCGCCGTCGGCTTTGTCGCCTTCTTGGCCAACCTTGCACGCGGTGGTGATTTACCCACGCTGATCGTCCTCGGCGTCGTCTTAGCGATACTGCTCCTCAACCGACGAGCGTTCGACCAACCGACCCCTGCTCGGCCGAGTCTTACCCGTTTGGGCAGGATAGTGGTAACCACCCTGCTCCTCTGGATCGTCGCCGACAGCGCCACCATCGTCGCCCATCTGCTCTTTCGCCGGCAGGAACTCTATCGAATCGTGCCAACATTTGGCCAGATCATCGCGGTCTCGATAGGGGTGTCGACCCATGCACCCTTACCTTTCAATCACCCCTACCTGCGTGACGCTATGCAACTTGCGATGGTAGTCCTCCTCCTCATCACTATCTGGACTGTCATTGCGCCACTGTCGACCTACGTTCACCTCGATTCCAGATCTGATCTCAGCGTTACCGCGCTCAGCCAGATCCTGTCGTCACACCCGCAAGGGACCCTCGACTACTTCGTCCTACGCGATGATAAACTCCACTGGGTACGCCATGGAGTCGTGATCGCCTATGGTATCTTCGGATCGACGATCATCGTCTCGCCTGACCCCATTGGACCTCGATCGAACGCACCACAGGCCTTCATCGAGTTCTTTACCGAGATGAAGCGGCTAGGACGCTCGATCGCTGTTCTTGGGGCCAGCGCCGAGTGGCAACGCATCTACCACAACCTCAACATGCGCAGCTACTACATCGGCGATGAGGCGCTCGTAACACTGGCAAATCTGGACTTGGCCGGGAAACGTCACAAAAGCTTACGTCAAGCCGTCAACAGAATGAAAAAGTACGGGTACTCGGTCAGCCTTATCAACCCGTTGCAGCTGGCCGAACAGGATCGCAGGCAGATCCTCGCCATTATGGCCTCATCGCGTCGGGGTGACCACGAACGCGGTTTCTCGATGACGCTCGGGCGTGTCTTCGATCCCCGAGACAACGACCTTCTGATGAGTGTCTGTCGTAACGCTGACGCGACGATCACCGGCTTTTGCCAGTGGGTACCCGCTCCTGCGGTACATGGTTACTCCCTTGACCTCATGCGGCGCGACCTAGGTGAACACCCCAACGGTATGTTCGATCTCCTCATCGTAGAGACGATCCGGCAACTCAACGATCAGGGCTACCAAACATTAAGTCTCAACTTTGCCGCCATGCGCGCGGTCTTGGCCGGCGAGCGGGGTTCAGGCATACCCTCGCGAGTGGAGCGTTGGGTCCTTGGTCGACTCTCCGACTCCATGCAGATCGAATCACTTTGGCACTTCAACGCAAAGTTCGAACCCACCTGGTTACCGCGCTATCTCGTGGTTGACAGCATCGAGAACGTACCCGCCATCGCCATCGCTGCTGGCAAAGCAGAGTCGCTCTGGGATCTTCCAGTCATCGGGCGCTTCCTCAACAACAGCCCCTCGACAGAGGAACACGTCGCCTCATCAACCTAAAGGCGCCAGCGGGCTTTGACCTGGGGTGGCCTGGGCACCAAAGATGGTCATTCCGCGTCGATGGACGATGACCGTCGCAACGCCAACCGCAACCACCAACAACGGCGCAATCGTCATCGATCCAGTCGCCTCGAGTGCGATCACGATCATCGACAGTGGGACCCTGCCAATCGAGCCGAACACAGCGGCAAACATGAGCAGCGCCACCGTTGCCAAAGAGCCAAAGCTCACCGGGACGTGCGCCAAGGCCGCCAGCCGCCAGAGTGCGGCGCCACTAAAGGTACCGATAATGAGCGCTGGACCAAGCACCCCAATCGGAGCCTCGGCCGACAGGCTCAATCCTGTTAGGACCAGTCGCGCAACGGGAACCAACAGCAGCAGCCAAAGAGGCCATGACCGCAGCACGGCACCGAGCACGACCAGTCGGATCCAGCCCGTCCCGGTGGAGAGAACCTCGGGAGCCACGAAGGCAATCCCCGACGTGATCACCGTAACCCCAAGGGCGATCACGGCCCATCGCCACCAGGCTGATCGAGAGCGTCGAATAATCTCCTTCCCTGCGACGACAATCCACCACCGATAGAGCAGCCCAATCGCCCCGGCGATCACACCTGCCACCACGGCGGTGGCGTACGCTTGGGGGTGGATAGTACCGAACGAAAGGTGCCCGATCAGTGGAGAGCCCCCGAACACCGCGGTATCGACACCCCAGGCAATAGCGGTGATCAAGAGGCCAGGGAGTATGACCACCCCAAGGAACCCGCCGACAACAAAGAGTTCCCCAGCAAGCAAAACACCTGCTAGCGGGGCCTGAAACAGGCAGGCGAGTGCGGCACCCACACCACACGCCACGAACATTCGGACGTCGCGCTTCTCCAAACCCAATCGCGGCAACCAGTTGATCAATGGACCCCCAACGAGCATCGCAATCGGACCTTCTGGTCCTCCCGACACGCCAGTACCCAGTGCGATCACACCTGCCACTCCGGTACCCAACGCTTCAGGCATCGGCAACTTCACCGTCGATCCGTTGACGACTTCAATCACGCGATCCGCGCCCCGTTCGCCTCGGCGTGCTACCCCGCTCTGCACGGACACCACCTTGGCCAGAAGAAAACCGATCAGGATAAAGACCGGTAACAGCCACAGCCGCCCACCAGTCAGGCGGGAGATCTCCGTGACCGCGACCAGCCTCTTGACACCAATGGCACGCTGCAACAGGTCGACCAGCGCACGAAGGGTCCACCGAAACACCACCACTCCCACACCAGCGATAAGGCCAGTGACGAGGACGCCGACTCCGCGACGGACGGTGACGGAAGAGGGGAAACGCACGTGGGTCATACTAACGCTGGCCTTAGCTGCAATCGTCCACTGGCAATCTCGGGCACTACCACCGCCACCACAGTGCGGTGAGAGGTTCTACGAGCTGAGGGTATACCGAGCACGACGGCACGATTGACGCTCTCACTACAAAAAGATTTTGCCTTTAGCCACCAGATTCAACAACAGCGTCGGGAATACTCCAAAGAACACCGTAATCGCAACGGAGAGCCAAATGCCAATCCAGACCGGCACCTGCGCCGCTCGTGATGACTGGACCAATCCCGCATCACTTCCTCCACGGACTGGCACGGGATACAGGGCATCGCCGACGCCAGCGGTCTGTTCGTCCCGCGCAAACAGGGCGAGGACAAGTCGCAGGTAGAAGGCGACAGCGATCGCTGCGGTGATCATCGCCACGACAGCGATCCAGTACTCGTTGACGGCGATCACCGCGGTAATGACCGAAAACTTGGCGATGAATCCGCTCGTAAAGGGGGCTCCCGCCTGCGCGAGCACCAAGATCGCGAGCAGAATTGCGACCGCAGGCCTCCGTTGTCCGAGTCCTCGGACCTCCGTCAAGGACAGGGAACCCTCCGTTTTCCCTGCGTCGACCTGGATCAACGAGATCAAGCCAAAAGTTCCAATCACCATGACCGAGTAGGCGGCAAGATAGAACAACGCATCACGAGTACCTCCACTGGTCGCCGCCAAAACTCCCAGCAGGATGAAGCCCGCATGATTGATCGACGAGTACGCCAGCATTCGTTTTACCTCGCGCTGGCGCAACGCGAAAACAGCACCAAAAACCAGCGACAACACCGCGAGTCCGATCACAATCGGTCGCCAGTACTGGAGCTGGAGATGGAAGGCGACCGTGAGTACTCGCAAAAGGGCAGAGAACGCAGCGATTTTAGCCATCGCCGCCATATATCCCGTAACAGAGGTGGGAGCCCCCTGATAGACGTCAGGAGACCACACATGGAAGGGGACGGCGGAGATCTTGAAGCCAAAACCCACCAAGATCAACGCGATGCCAAAGAGCAGTACCCCGTTATTGATCAACACGTGCGTCGAAAGGAACGAACCGATCTTCAATAGGTTCGTCGAACCGGTCGCACCGTAGACGAGCGCGACGCCATAGAGAAACACCGCAGACGAGAAACCGCCGAGAATGAAGTACTTAAAGGCCGCCTCGCGTGAGAGACCATCTCGGAGTCGGAAGCCGACCATGATGTAGAGCGCAATCGAAAGAATCTCCAACCCCAGGAAGATAACGATCAAGTCCTCCGCCTGGGCCATGACGATCGCTCCCGTTGCCGATATCAAAAGTAACGTCACGAACTCCGGCCCTTGGCCTGCAACCGAACGAACGAACCCTGGCCCAATCAACATGGTGAGCACGAGCGCAGCGGCCACGATGATACCCACGACCGCAGCAAACCCATCGTTTGCAATAGCCCCGGCGATCGCGAGAGACGGCCCATGCTTATCGACCAGCCGCAAGAGGTTCGCCGACCAAGCCCCCTCTCCCAGGGCGGCCAAGAGACCAATTCCACGATAGAGTTCAGGGTGCTCGCGTCGGCCGATGGTAGCCGACAGTGCAAGTACCACGAGGGCTGCACCAAAGAGGATCATCTCTGGAGCGATCGCTTGATAGGAGATCGCTGGAAGCCGAATTGGCAACTGTGATACGAGCGTTCCAAACACTACTTTGCCCCTCCAGTTACATTCGAAGACACGGTCGATTTCCCGAGTGCCGGAGCAGTAGCGACATGGTGAACGATTGCCGCGGTCGACGGGTTGATGCGTGCCAAAAGTGGGATTGGATAGATCCCCAGAAAGACGATGAGGGCGACCAAGGGCAGCAGCAACAACGCCTCACGCGGCGCCAAGTCACGAAAGCTACGATCGTCCTTGGGTTCTCCGTGGAACACCCGCTGGTAGGCCCAGAGGAGATAGATCGCGCTCAGAACAACACCCAATACCGCAACGACCGCCCACCACCGATGGGTGATGAAGGTGCCGATAAGAATTAAGAACTCCCCGACGAAGCCGTTCAACCCCGGCAGACCGATCATACCCATGACGACGAGGATGAAGACAGCGGCGAAGATGGGCGCCTTCTTTTGAAGGCCTCCGAGCTTGTTCATATCCAAGGTGCCTCGCCGCTCGTAGATCATCCCCAGCAGTAGGAAGATAGCAGCGGTGTAGATGCCGTGATTCACCATCTGGAGCGTGCTCCCCGAGAGGGCTTCGGCCGAAAAGGCAAAGATGCCAAGCACGATGAACCCCATATGCGACAGCGATGAGTAGGCGACCATTCGACCAAGATCCCGTTCACCAGCCGCCACGATCGCGCCGTAGAGAATACCGACAACTCCAAGCGTCAACATCAACCAAGCAAGTTCCCGAGAGGTCGCGGGGAACAACTCCAGGTTGAACCGAATGAGACCATAGGTACCAAGCTTGGCCATGACACCCGCCAGAATCACTACGGCCGGGATAGGAGCAGAACGATAGGTATCCGGCGACCAGGTGTGGAAAGGAAAGATCGGCGTCTTGACGGCAAAGGCGGCGGCAAAAGCCAGAAACAGCAGTATTGCGGTATCTTTTGGAAGCCTCGTATGCATAAGCGCCGGCAACGAGAAGGTGAGATGTCCAGTCTGGTGATCATGGATAAAGACCAGCGAGACGATACCCACTAGCAGAAAGGCTGAGCCTGCAAAGGTGTAGACAAAAAACTTGATCGCCGCTCGTCCCGATGCCCCTAAGCCGAAGTCGGCAATCAAAAAATAGCTAGGTACCAGCGTCAGCTCAAAGAAGACGAAGAAGAGAAAAAGGTCCAGAGCAGTAAAGCTACCCATGCATGCTGCCTCAAGGAGCAACATCCAACCGACATAGGCTCGATAGTCCTTTACCCCCTTCATCGCGAACATGGCGATGGTGAAGAGCACCGCCGTCAGCAGTACGAGCACCAACGAGATACCGTCGGCTCCCAGATACCAGTCGATTCCAAAAGCTCCAATCCAGTGAACCTTGGTGACAAACTGATAGGAACTTGTATGAAGCTTGAAGGCGATCGCCATACCAATGGCGATACCTAACTCCACCAAGGAGATCGCAATCCCAAAATATCGAATCAACTTCTGGTTCTCCGGTGGCAGGGCCATCATCGGTACCACCAGAGCTCCTAGGGCGGGAAGTGCTATCAGCCAATCGAGTAACGTCATCGAATTCCTCTCTACCGCGCCGCACTCACGAGCACATACGCAAGGACCACCACGATCCCTGCGACCATTATCAGGAGATAACTCCGAACCAATCCCGACTGCACTCGTTTACCAAGTCCACCCACCCAACGAAACAGCCAAGCGACTCCTCCAACCGCTCCGTCGATGATGGTGGGGTCAACGACTCGATCGCCGAGCTTCGCTAAGGCCGTACCTCCGCGCGCAAAGGTCCGGTCATAGAAGGTATCGATATACCAGCCCTTGAACAGCACCGCGGGTTCAAGCGCTTTGCGTTCGGAGTGATTGCGCCACAGACGCCATGCCAGGAAGATACCAAGGAGAGCAACGACAGCATCGGTGGCCGGGAGTAACACCTTCTCTGAACTCGAGAGATGATAGGTGACTAAGGCGGAACCGAAGACCGGCGCTAGCCAGTTGTGCAGGAAACGAAGGCCACCGTAGGGTAGGTTCAACAGACCTGCAGTCGCCGCCGCAACGGCCAGCACGATCAGCGGGATCGTCATGATGCGGGGCGACTCATGTGGATCGTGACCATGGGTGATCTCCTCCCAGCGTGCCTTGCCGTAGAAGACCACAAAGACGAGACGGCCCATGTAGTACGCCGTCAACAAGGCGGTCACCACACCAACAACCCAGAGCAACTCGTTGCGACCGAAGGCATCCTCAAGTACGGAGCCCTTCGAGAAGAAACCAGAAAACGGCGGTACGCCAGCGATGGAGAGCCAGGCGATGATCATGGTCCATGCAGTAATCGGCATCAACTTCGCAAGCGCACCCATGCGCCGGATGCTCTGTTCATTGTCGAGCGAATGGATCACCGATCCAGAGGACAAGAAGATCAGCGCCTTATAGAAGGCGTGCGTAACCATCAAAAAGATCGCCGCAATGTAGGCACCCGTTCCGATGCCGAGCATCATGTAGCCCAATTGGCTCACCGTTGAGAAGGCCACAATTTTCTTGATGTCAGTCTGCGAAGTCGCCGCCATCGCCGCCACGAACGCGGTAATCACACCGATGATCGCGATCGTCATCGACGCGGCATGAGCGAGCGCAAGGATCGGCGACAGCCGTGCCATCAGGTAAACCCCTGCGGTCACCATTGTCGCGGCATGGATCAAAGCCGATACAGGGGTTGGTCCCTCCATGGCATCAAGCAACCAGGTAAACAACGGCAACTGTGCTGACTTGCCTGCAGCTGCCAGAAAGAACAACAGTGCGATCGCCTCTGCTGTCCCGCTAGACAGCTGATGGGCCTCGGGTAGCACCTTCGAGTAGCTAACCGAATGGAGGTTAAGAAAGATCAGGAAGGTTCCCAACATGAAACCCATGTCACCAATGCGATTGATGATGAAGGCCTTCTTACCTGCACTGGCCGCGGTCGGACGTTCAAACCAAAACGAGATCAACCAATAGGAACAAGCCCCTACTCCCTCCCACCCAAGAAAGGTCAGCGGAAGGTTGTTGGCGGTCACGAGAACGAGCATCGAGAAGACGAAGAGGTTGAGGTAGACGAAAAACTGGTGGAAGCGCGCATCACGCTTCATGTAGCCGATCGAATAGAGATGGATGAGTGCCGCAACCCCAGTTACGAAGAGGATCATCACAACGGAGAGTGGATCAGCCCGGAAGGTGATGTTCACCTGCAGACTTCCCGCATGGAACCAAGGGAATACGTGCAATATTTGGGTGCGACTTGCCCCATGCTTGGTCAAAAGAACGATCCAGGTTGCGACCGCGGCGACAAAACTTGAAGCGACCGCTATCGTCCCGAACCAGCCAGCTCCAGGGTCTCCCATCCGTTTCCCAAAGGCAAGCAAGACGAGGAAACCAAGCAGCGGAAAGCCGATCACCAAACCCAAAACAACCATGTCTAGCCCTTCAAACTCGAAATATCATCGACGGTGACGGTCGCACGATGTCGAAAGATCGCAACAATGATCCCAAGTCCAACGACCACCTCAGCAGCCGCGACCACGAGTACAAAGAACACCGCGATCTGGCCGCCAACATCGTTGAGCATCCTGGCATAGGTGACAAAGGTCAAGTTGACCGCATTCAACATCAGCTCAACAGACATAAACATGACAATGACGTTGCGCCGGGTCAACACCCCGAAGGTCCCAAGACCAAACAGCAGTGCTGCCACTACCAGATACCAACTCCCAGGGATCGTCACTGTCCAGCCTCCTGATCCGGGCCAACCGATGACTGGCCAACCGGCGCCTGGTCAAGTGTTGCCGTCTCGACCCCCATGCGGCGAGACAGTATCACGGCTCCCACCACCGCTATCACCAGGAGGGCTGCGGTCAGTTCAAAAGGTAGAAGATAGGTCGTAAAGACCGAGCGTGCAAGCACTCCAATATTCGAACCTGCACTCAGTTTCCCCGCCGTCGAATGCGCACCGGTCGCCCAAGCACCGGTCGCCACAATGAACAGCTCGGCGAGGATTAAGACGACGCCCGCTCCTGCAAGCGCCACGCGCACAGTATCGCCCGCGAAACTCGCAATCTCCTCACGGTCGACGCCAAGCAACATGATCACGAACAGGAACAAGACAACCACCGCTCCTGCATAGACCACCACCTGCACCGCCGCAAGAAACTCAGCGCCCTCCTCGATGAAGAGTATCGCTACCCCAAAGAGGGTCATCACAAGAAACAGTGCAGCGTGCACAGGGTACCGTGCCGTCAGAAGCCCCACACCGCCGATAGCAATGATCACCACCGACACCATAAAGACGATGAGTTGAGGTACAGATATCACCGAGGCGAGGATCACCAGACCTTCCCTCCAATCTTTCGCGCAATACGATCCGAGAGGACATCACGTAACGAGAACACGGCAGCCATCTCGTCCTCTGAGATATCCGACTGACCCCTCTCGGGCAGTCGAACGCCATGGCCTAGTTCGCCAGACCATCCAGCAACCCCTTCGAAGTGTGGATCCCCCGAAGGAGCGGTGGCTCGCACCCATCCTGAGGTGTCCTCTTCATCATCGTCATGCCAATCCTCAAAGGGGGTCCGACGTGGATGTCCCTCATCATCAACGACGAGTTCGGCCTTCGTGTAGATCGCATCCTCCCGACTGGTGAAGGAGAACTCAAACATCTTGGATTCAGTGATGGCCTCAGTCGGGCATGCCTCCACGCAGAGATCACAGTGGATGCAGCGTAAGTAGTTGATCTCATAGACAAAACCAAACCGCTCACCGGGTGACACTGGCGCCTCGGGATCGTTGTCAGCTCCACGCACATAGATACACCGAGCGGGACAAACACCGGCACAGAGTTCACAGCCAATGCACTTTTCCATACCATCGGGATACCGATTGAGAACATGGCGACCATGAAACCGGGGCGGCTTGGGCCTCTTCTCCTCAGGATATTGGCGAGTCACGCGTGGCTCCGCCATCTGTTTAAAGGTTATCTTGAAGCCGCCTAGACCACTAAGAATCCCCATGTTCCTCCCTCCTGTCCCCAGGTGGTTCAAGTTCAACTCGCGAAGGTCGAGCCAGCTCTCGCGATGTACTCCGATCGCGACCCACCGCAATGGCCCGATAGAGTAGCAACCCGCCAACGATACCAAGACCCACCATGCCAAACCCGAGCGGTCTAGAGACGCGCATGGCGGCGACCACCAACAGCCACACCAGCATCACCGGGATCAACACCTTCCAGCCGAGGTCCATCAGCTGGTCATAGCGCAAACGAGGAAGTGCTGCACGGAACCAGACATAGATGAAGAAAAAGATGGCTGTCTTGACGATGAACCAGATGATTGGCCACAGCCAATGCAAGAAACGTGGATCAGGACCATCTGGCCCCCCAAAGAACATCGTCACCATGATGGCCGACATCGTGATCGTGTTCATGTACTCCGCGAGATAGAAGAGAGCAAATCTGATGGAGGAGTACTCGGTATGAAAACCTCCGACCAACTCCTGCTCCGCCTCGACGAGGTCAAAGGGAGGGCGGTTCACCTCCGCGGTGATAGCGATAATGAAGACAAGGAAGGGGATCACCCCTAAGCGAATGATATTCCAGTGTGGGATAAATCCAAAGAACGTCCCAAGCTGTTGGGACACCATATTTCTCGTCGATAGCGAGCCAGTCAAGAGCACGACTGAGGCAATCGATAGCCCCATCGCAGCCTCGTAGGAGATCATCTGCGCCGAGGCCCGCACCGAACCGATCAGCGGATACTTCGATCCCGATGACCAACCGGCAAGCATGACGCCATAGACCGATATCGAAGACATCGCCAGTAGCAGCAGGATTCCGATCGGTGGGTCGGCCACCTGGAGTTCGGTCCTGTGGCCAAAGATATCGACCATCCCTCCGACCGGTACCAACGTAAAGGTGATGAAGGCGGGAATCACCGACAGATACGGGGCCAACTTAAAGATGAACTTATCGGAGCGCTCGGGGATCAGGTCTTCCTTGAAGAAGAGCTTAATCCCATCGGCCAAACTCTGCAGGATTCCAAAAGGTCCAGCGCGGTTGGGACCAATGCGGTTCTGCATGTCGGAGATCACCTTGCGCTCAATCCAGATCGCAAGCAAAACCGACACCATCAGTGCGATAAAGGCGACGAGCACCTTGATCACTACGATCAACACGACAACCCATGTGATGGGTCCCGCTAATAATGGATCGCTACCCATTGCTTTTCTCCACCCTCACCTTGACCCACGATTGATCACCTAAGAGCCGCAGTGTCCCCGGCGTCACTCCACGAACCGTCAAGGCCATCGCATCCTCCTTGACGAGCTGAACTAGCATATCGACCGTCTCCGCACCCACGAGGCGACACCGGTCCCCCTCGGCCAATCCAAGGCTTTCAGCCTGGGCGGGGGCTAGGGCAAGTACCGGTTCACGAACTGCAGCCTTCAAGAAGGGATTGGCCATCAGCTCGGGCGTCGGATCATAGAGTCGGGGCACCAATCGCAGCCAATACTCCCCATCGGAGAGTGGATCCAGCGCAACCGGCCCCTCCCATTTGGGAACCGAAGCCGAAGCAAGGGCCTTTGGCGTCTCCCCTCCACCGAGTCCAAAACCTGGGGCCTCACTGGGTTCGATGACGTTACCGGAGCCAAAATTGGCCCCCTGACGATCGATGGACGCGATGCCTGGCGTCGCCATCGGATCGAGGATTCGGCGGGTCGCCACCGGTTCGGTCCGTGTTCTTGGAAAGAGTGGTCCATCCAGACCCTCCGCAAAGTACTGATAGCCGAGCCCTGCGAGCAGCCCACCAGACTGACTCAGACCGCGCGTGATATCCGCCAACGTCAAGAACCCCAGTTCATCACCGAGTGCAGAGGCGAGCTCTGTCGCCACCACCCACGCTGGCCGTGCCTGAGCAACCGGTTCCACCTGCCGACCAAGGCGGAGATGTCGCCATTCGATGTTGAGTGTCGAGCCCTGCTGTTCGCCATAGGCACTTAACGGCAACACAACAGAGGCGTGCTGGGTCGTTGCCGACTCGAACGAGCTCAACGCGATGACGGTCGTTCGCTGTCCTAGGGTCACAAGATCCTCCTCGGAGAGTCCAAGACGCATCAGATCCGTATCGAGTATCATCAGTACCGCTATCTCGCCTCGGAGCGCACCCGCCAGAATCGCATCCGCGCACAACGATGGAGCGACGCCATCCGTCGCACGGATTCCCTGGGGCGCGTTTGGGGTGAATCCCACCGCCAACGCGTTCGTCCCACGAGCCACACCGCTCAGCACCTTCGCGTCCGGGAGTCGGTGCAACATCGCTGCCACCAACGCCGTGTTCAAGGACGTACTGATCGCTCGTTCACGACAGCCTGCCATGACCACCACGCCATCGAGATCATCTCCTACAGCAGCCACCGCCGCGTCGATGGTATTGGCCAAGTCCTCCGGCTGAATGGCGACCCAGCGATCGACCATTGGCGTAAGGTCAGTTGGTGTCGTGTTCACCTCAACGACCCGAAGCCCATTACGCATAGCGGCCCGCAAACGCAGATGCATCACTGGAAGTTCGTTCTTTGGATCAACGTTGAACAAGACCAGTGTCTTTGCACGCAACGCCTCGTTGATCGTTGCCGGGTTTGCCAAGAGCAGTGTCCCATCAATGCGCACGTCAGCGGCTCCATCGACGGCGTTCGTGCGCACTACATCGCTCCCAAGCTTCGCCCATGCGTAGGTATCTTCGAGCGTCATTGAGGCCCCCGAAAGGAGGGCGACTGTGGAGGCACCACGCTCATCAATAGCTTGTTTGATGGCCGCCGCCGCAAGCCGTAACGCCCTCGCCCATGAGACATCCACCACGGTGTCTTGATCCCGTACCCGTGGTCGGCTCACCCGACCCTCAAGGTTGTTGATCTCACTGGTAGAGAACCTGCCACGATCACAGAGCCAGCCATGATTGATGGCGTCAGAGTCGATCCCCAGCATTCTTGTCAACTCGTTCTGGCTCGATTGGAGGCTGACCTGGCAACCCATGTCACACTGCAGACAGGTCGAGGACGACTGCAAAAGGTCCCATGGCCGTGCCTTAAAGCGATACGGCGTCGCCGTAAGCGCACCTACTGGACAGATTTGCGCCACGTTGCCGGAGAAGTAGGAGTCGAAATCCACGTCCGAAAATGTTGAGATACGCAACGTTCCGCCGCGACCAGCAAAGTCGATGAGGGGCTCGCCGGCGATCTCATCAGCAAACCGCGTACACCGGTCACACTGGATACAGCGCTCGCGATCGAGTTTGATCAACCGCGAGATCGGGATCGGCTTTGCGTAATGTCGTTTCTCTTCCACGAAGCGGGTCTCGCCTGAGCCATGGGCAAAGGCCTGGTCCTGGAGGGGACACTCGCCACCCTTATCACAGACTGGACAGTCCAAGGGGTGGTTCGCAAGCAGAAACTCAAGGACACCATGCTGGGCCTTCTTGACCGATTCCGATTCGGTGCGGATCTCCATGCCGTCGGCGATATCGATAAAACATGATGGCTGTAGAGAGGGTCCACGCGGTCCCTGCACCTCCACCAGACACATCCGACACATCCCAACCGCACTCATGCGCGGGTGGTAACAAAATCGAGGTACATGGACCCCGACATCATCGAGCGCATCGATGACCTTTACTCCCTTGCGCACGTGAAAGGAGTGACCATCGACCGTCACGGCGACCAACTCATCAGGCATGAGGGCACCGTCCTTCCTTGATATGGATCAAAAAATCATCACGAAAATGCTGAATCGCTGCATTGACCGACGGAGGAATCGAAGGCCCTAGCACGCAGATCGTCGTCTGTGCCGGAGGCCACTTGATCCCAGGCGAGATGTTGTCGCACAGGTCAAGAAGAAGATCGAGATCAGCCTCTCTTCCCTCCCCTTCCTCGATACGTCGCAGAATCTTGTCAATCCAGGCGCCTCCCTCACGACACGGGGTGCATTGTCCGCACGACTCTCGGGCAAAGAACCTTGCAATACGCCAAGCCGACCGGACCGGGCAGGAGGAATCATCCATCACAATGACCGACCCCGACCCTAGCATCGAACCGGCCTTGGCTACCTCATCCTGCCCGAGCGGGATATCGAGGTGCTCTGGAAAAAACCATGGTGCCGAAACGCCTCCCGGGATAAACGCCAAAAGAGACCGATCAGGATGCAGCCCTTGCCCGTACTCTTTACCATAAATCAAGTCTCGAAAGGTGATCTTTGTCATCTCAACCTCGTAAGGCCCGGGCCTTTGCACCTGTCCGGAGAGCGCAAAGAGTCGCGTACCGGTTGAGCGACCTTGTCCAAGTTCTTTAAATGCTTCGCCACCTCGATTGATGATCCAGGGCAAGTTCGAGACCGTCTCCACATTGTTGACGATGGTAGGTTCACCGTAGAGGCCGATGACCGCCGGGAAGTACGGTGGCTTAATCCTTGGAAACCCACGCTTGCCCTCTAAGGACTCAATCAGCGATGTCTCCTCACCACAGATATAGGCGCCCGCTCCCGGCTGCAAGACGATGTCAACCGAGAACGAGGACCCAAAGATCGAGCGTCCCAGTGCATTCCTCGCATACGCTTCATTGATCGCCTGCTGCACCCGCTCGAGGCCGAGCGCGAACTCTCCTCGCAGATAGATCACCACAAAAGAGGCCTCAATTGCGTAGGCTGCGATGGTCGCTCCCTCGACGAGTTGATGGGGATCGCGCTCGACTAAGAGATGGTCCTTAAAAGTCGCCGGTTCGCTTTCATCCCCATTGATCACCAGATAACGACGGGGGGCCTTGCGCAACATCGACCACTTGCGACCAGCTTCAAACCCCGCGCCGCCACGCCCAAGGAGGTTGGCGGTCATGACCTCGGCTGCGACCTCTTCGGGACGCATCTCGAGCACTGCTTTGCGAAGTCCATCGTCACCACCAGTGGCCAAAAACCGCTCCAGGGTCGCAGAGTCCTCATACTGCAGACGAGCTCCGACAATTCGCTCAGTCACTTTGCTTCTCCCGCTCTGCCTCCTGGGCTCGGTAGCGATCGATCTCCTCCATCGGGATCACGCCAGGTGCCTCTCTGCGAACCCGCAGGAGCGTTCCATGCGGTGGAACCTCGTCATCGAGTTCACCGTTGCGAAGCTTGGCTACGAGGGTCTCAAAACTGGGCCGGTCGAGCGGGCCGAAATAGCGATAGTTAACCTGTGCCGCCGGTGCCCGATCACAGTGGGCAATACACTCCACCTCCTCCAGGGTGAACAGACCATCGGGCGTGGTCGCTCCGACCGGAGTATCAAGGACCGCTTCGGCATCCTCGAGTAGTTCATAGGCTCCGCGCAGCATGCAAGCAATATTTGTGCAGACACCGATCACATACTGCCCAACCGGTTCTAACTTCAGCATGTCATAGAACGAGGCTGTCCCTTGGACCTCCGCCGCGCTTGATCCTACGAGCTCAGCGATATGGGCCATAGCCTCATTCGTTACATAACCATCCTGCTCCTGTGCCAGATGGCACAGTGGGATAGTCGCGGAGCGAGGATCTGGGTAGAGTGACACCAGCTCCTCTGCACGACTCAACATTTCACCTGTGAAACGCGACACCTAACGATCCACCTCTCCCATCACCGGATCTACTGACGATATGACTGCGACGGCATCTGCCAACATTCCACCATGGAGCATCACCGGGAGACTCTGCAGATTCACAAAAGATGGTCCGCGTATGTGCATCCTGAACGGCTTCGCTGAGCCATCGGAGACCATATAACAACCCAACTCACCTCGAGGTGACTCGATGGCTACATAGCTTTCACCAGGAGGGATACGAATACCCTCGGTGAAGAGTTTGAAATGGTGGATCAATGCCTCCATCGATTCATCGATCCTCGCCCTCGGAGGTGGCGTCACTTTGGGGTCGAGTGCTCGATAGGGGCCCTTTGGCATCTTGTCGAGTATCTGGCGAACAATGGAGATGGACTCCCGAATTTCAAAAAGCCGGACCGCATATCGATCGTAAGTATCGCCCACGCTCCCGACAATAACGTCAAAATCCACCTGGTCGTAGTAGAGATATGGCATCTCCTTGCGCAGATCCCAGGGCACTCCTGAGGCTCGAAGAATCGGACCTGACGCTGAAAGTGCAACGGCTTGCGCAGGACTCAAAAGGCCAACACCGACCACACGCTCACGAAATATCGGCTGTCCAGTGATGAGTTCGTCATAATCTTTGGTCCGAGCCTCGATCGTGTCGACGATGGCGGTGACGTCATCCTCCCAACCATCAGGAAGGTCTGCCGCGACACCGCCAACACGGATGTAGTTGTTGTTCATTCGGAGGCCAGAGGCCTTCTCGAAGAACGAGAGCACCATCTCGCGATCCCTGAAGCCAAAGATCATCATCGATGTCGAACCGAGATCCATCCCATTCGTGGCCAGCCACATGACGTGCGATGCGATGCGATTGAGCTCTGACATCAGCATCCGAATCCAGGTCGCACGTTCAGGCATTTCGATACCGAGCAGACTCTCGGCTGCTAGACAGAAGACCAGCTCGTTGTTTAATGGGGACAGGTAGTCCATTCGAGTCACGTTCGTGGTGCCCTGCAGATAGGTCAGGTTCTCGGCCGTCTTCTCCATCCCTGTGTGGAGGTACCCAACGACGGGCTTGGAACGGAGAACCGTCTCGCCTTCGATCTCCAGCATGATACGCAGTACCCCGTGAGTCGAAGGGTGTTGTGGACCCATGTTGATGATCATGCGGCCATCATCGGATTCGCTCTCAAGCTCGGCTTCACCCTCTGGAATGCGCAACGTCGACCCTGTCTCCTTCGCAAGGGCAGCGGCCGTCGTTGCTGAGCGTGCGCCAAGCTCCTGGAGCCCTTCAGAGGTCTCCTGCACGAGCCCGAATCGACTGTCCCCATCCGGTCGAATGACCGTGTAAATCGAGCTACTCATCGATTACGCTTCACCTCCTTGAACTGCACCGGCACTCTCCCCACTCCATAGTCTTTTCGGAGTGGATGGCCTTCCCAGTCCTCTGGCAACAGGATGCGCGTGAGGTCAGGATGATCCGCAAATCGGATACCAAACAGATCGAAGACCTCTCGTTCCATGGCCTCTGCCCCCGGGTACAGAGAAAAGATCGATGGGACCACGGGGTCATCCTCTGGTACCTGTACCCGCAGACGCAGGATAGCTGGTGGCGCAAATGATCGAAGATTGACAACCAACTCAAATCGTTGAGGTCGAAGATCCCCATCGATCAACCGCGTCTGATCATTCAAATAGTCGACGCAGGTGAGGTCTGCCAGATAGATGTAACCGTCGTCATGGCGCGCACGAACCGTTGAGAGGTACTCCGACCTCTCCATCACTATCACCTCAGACAAGGTCCTCGACACCTCCGAGCATCTTGGTCGTGGACGGCTCGCCAATCATGCGAACAGTCGTACCCTTCTCGCCGGCCGCACGACGCCGCAGGATGTCCCCAGTTTGAATCTGATGATGGAGGGTCAGAATGGCGTGCATCAACGTCTCTGGACCAGGAGGACATCCAGGTGCGTAGACATCGACCGGGACGATCTGATCGACACCTTGAACGATTGCATAGTTGTTGAACATTCCACCAGTCGAAGCGCACACACCCATTGAGATCACCCACTTAGGTTCCATCATCTGGTCGTACACTTGACGAAGGACGGGTGCCATTTTTTGCGATACACGACCAGCCACGATCATGAGATCTGATTGTCGAGGCGACGCTCGAAAAACCTCCATACCAAAGCGGGCGAGATCAAAATCAGCTGCTCCACTCGCCATCATTTCAATGGCACAACACGCGAGCCCAAACGTAGCTGGCCAGACACTGGCCTTGCGTGCCCACTGCACCAACTTCTCAACGTTACCAGTAAGGAAGTTGTAGCTGAGGTCCTCCAGTGGCATTAGTCACGTCCTCCTCGCACCATCGATGCGGTCAGTTCGCCGAGATCGACCCGACGAGCGACACGACCCTCGACCGACGCGCCCCGCTTTGGTCCCCAACTCAGCGCGCCGTTTGCCACCAGGTATGCAAAGGCGATGAAGACAACGAGAGCGAAGGTCGCAATCTCAATCACCCCGAAAGTACCTAACTCGCCTGCGGCCGCCGCGAAGGGATATAAGAAGATTATTTCGATATCAAAGATGATGAAGATCATCGCTACAAGGTAAAACCGTACAGGGAAACGTTCTGCCAACTCAGTCCTTGGGACAATACCACACTCGTAGGGCGCCGACTTGGCCCGATGCGGACGCCGTGGAGCAAAAAGGCCTGAGGCTACAAAGGAACCTGATGCAAAGAGTGCTCCCAGGACCAGCATGATGACTATTGGAAGGTATTGAGTCACCTCACCCCATTTCTATCGGTACCATCGTCAATGCAGACGCGAAAATCACCCACGTGCACCTCCATCTTGATACGTTTCTACCCTTACGTGCAAATCCAGACGAGATCGCCCTACTCTGATTGCCAAAGGACCAACCTATTTGGTGAACCACTAACTAGCGCCCTGCCCCAGTCTACGATAGATGAGGTGAATAAAAATATCGACGAAGAACACTCAGCTGACGTGATCGTCATCGGGGGCGGCCCAGCAGGTGCGGCAACCGCCTTTTGGCTCGCCATGCGAGGAGTCTCGGTCATTGTGGTGGAGAAGAAGCAGTTTCCCCGCGACAAGACCTGTGGTGATGGGCTGACCCCACGGGCCGTCGTTCAACTTGAGGCCATGGGCCTGCAATCGATGCTCGACAGTCAGCAGAAATACCACGGATTACGTGCGGTCGCCTATGGTCGCTCCTACGAGTTACCCTGGCCAAGTCTGCCGGACTATCCGAGCTATGGATACGTTGTTCGAAGATCCGTGCTAGATCAGGCGGTCCTCGATCGTGCCGCTAGCGTCGGCGCGACCGTGCTGTACCATCATGAAGCGATTGAAGCGACGCTCACATCGGGACATATCCAGTCCCTACGTGTCAAGGACATCGAGACGGACGAAGCGTCCACCCTAACGGCAAAGGTCTACGTTCTCGCCGAAGGTTCGAACGCGCGGATCGCTCGATCCCTTGGAGCTCGCCGCAATGTGACCAAACCTCTCGGGCTCGCAATCCGCGGCTACTTTGAGACGGATCGATCCGACGAACAATGGATCGAGTCTCACCTCGATCTTCGCGATGAGAATGGCGCGACCATACCCGGCTATGGGTGGATCTTCCCAGCCGGAGATGGGACCGCCAACGTCGGCTTTGGATTACTTTCAAACAGCGCTCGGTGGCGCAAGATGAACACCACGCATGCCCTAGAACGGTTTCTCGAAAAGACGCAAGATGCTTGGCACTTCCCGGCGGATAGAACCGTCCGCGAAGCTACTGGCGGAAAATTACAGATGGGTCTTAGTATCGAACCGCGTTCTGGACCTAATTTCCTCATGGTCGGTGACGCAACGGCAAGCATCAATCCCTTCAATGGTGAGGGGATCTCCTACGGATACGAGACCGGTCGGATGGCCGCTAATGCCATCACACAAAGCCTCGGCACGGGAGATCCTCGCCCGATAGTGGGTTTCACCACAGCGCTGCAGACTCGCTACGCGGGTTATTACGCAGTCGGAACCCTATTCGTCAAAGCGATCTCCAATCCACTACTGATGTCCTCCGGGGTCTGGCTCGCCATGCGCTCGAAGGCCACGATGACCCCAGTCGTGGCAATCATGGCCAATCTCATGCCAGGCTCAGCCCCCGACCGGATCGAACAGATCTATCGCTTGACGCAGCGGCTACGCGAACGCGAGGCAGGTTAGCCAGTCCTCTACCACGCTTGGTCCTCTCGCCTGCCAGTGAGGATCGTATGGTCGAGTCGGCAGCCCTAACGCTGGGCTATAGGCAACCACCTAATGGCGCCTCCGTCGGTAGCGTGACCGCTTCAGACCCTCCAGAAGGTCTCTGCAAACTAGTGGTGTTGGTGCCACTGGTCACGAGCCTCAGCCGCTGCTGCTGAGGCAATATCGATGGTCTTGTCGATATCATCGACTGTATGTGCGAGCCCAGGGAACAGAATCTCATAGGGCCCCGGAGCGAGCGCTACGCCACGTTTGAGCATCGCATGGAAGAAGTAGGGATAGAATCCGCGCTCAACCGATGCAACCGCCTGACGATAGTTGGTGACGGGCTCATCAGCGAAGAAAAGTCCAAGCAGTCCATTCACTCGCTGGACCTGAACGGCAAGATCGGCCTCTTCGATCACCTTGGTGAGTCCCAGTGCCAGCTGTTCGGCCCGCCCATCCAGCATCCGGTAACTAGCCACGTTCAGTTGATCAAGCGCAGCAGCTCCGGCCGCCGTCGCTAGTGGATTTCCAGAAAGTGTCCCAGCTTGGTAGACCGGGCCTGTTGGCGCAAGCTGAGCCATCAGATCCTCTCTGCCTGCCAGGGCGCCAACTGGCAGTCCCCCACCAATCACCTTCCCAAAACACCATAGGTCTGGCGTGATGTCAAAGAGCGTCGATGCGCCACCATCTGCCACACGGAATCCAGTGATCACCTCATCAAAGATGAGCAAGGCACCGGCCTGGGTGGTGAGCGAGCGAAGCTGGGATAGAAAGCCTGGTACCGCTGGAACCAGTCCCATATTGGCGGCGACTGGTTCGACAATCACAGCGGCGATATCCTCACCGATCTGAGGAACTTCGTTGAAGGGGAGCACCACCGTATCGTGTACCGCCGCAGCGGTCACGCCGACCGACGCAGGGAGACCCAGCGATGCGACTCCGGAACCACTTGCAGCCAGCAAGGCATCCGAATGCCCATGATAACATCCCTCAAATTTGATGATCTTGGAACGGCCTGTCACGCCACGAGCTAAGCGCAGCGCGGTCATGGTCGCCTCGGTACCTGAATTCGTGAGACGTACCAGGTCGACTCCAGGTACCTTCGCCTTGATACTCTCCGCCAATCGGACCTCACCAAGCGTCGGAGCCCCGAAGGTCGTTCCGCGGCGAGCCGCTTCGTACAGTGCACTTAAGATTTGCTGATCACCGTGGCCATGGATGATCGCTCCGTAGGACTGGATGTAATCGAGGTAACGACGGCCCTCAACGTCAACAACATAGGAACCGTGACCCTCCCGTACGAAGAAGGGGACTCCCCCCACTGCATTAAAGGAACGCACCGGCGAGTTGACTCCGCCAACCAACGACGTACAGGCCCTGGAGAACGCTGCCTCATTCGTCATAGCGTCCTCGTCGATTACAGCCATGCTGCTGCCTCCTTTGCAAAGTACGTCAGCACACAATCCGCTCCAGCGCGAACGATGGCCGTCAGTGACTCTTGGATCGTTTGCTGACGATCGATGTATCCCGCCGCTGCGGCCGCCACAATCATCGAGTACTCGCCTGAAACCTGGTAAGCGGCCAGCGGGACCGGGCACACCGAACGGACCTTGGAAAGGACATCAAGATAGAACGATGCTGGCTTCACCATCACCATGTCTGCACCCTCGGTGAGATCTAACTCCACCTCCAAGAGCGCCTCTCGCTGATTGCGATAATCCTGTTGGTAGGCCCGTCGGTCGCCTCCGTTAGCGATCTCAACGTCAACCGCCTCTCGGAATGGCCCGTACAGGGCCGATCCGTACTTGGCCGAGTAGGCCAAAATGCCGCAGTCAATGGCGTCGCTATCATCGAGCGCTTCTCGTATCGCCGCGACCTGATGATCCATCATCCCAGAGGGAGCTACCATGTCGACGCCGGCCTGTGCTAGCGACTGTGCCAGCACCTGATAGCGGATGAGCGTCCGGTCGTTATCTACCCTCCCTCGCTCATCCAGAACCCCACAGTGCCCATGTGTCGTGTACTCGTCAAGACACAGGTCACTGATCACAAAGACCGTATCACCAAAGGTCTCCTTCAGCTCTTGGATCGTACGTTGGAGCACAAAATCGGCACGACAGGCGTAGCTGCCATCCTCATCCTTATGATCAGTCACCCCGAAGAGGAGAACGCTCGTCACTCCATGATCAAGAAGGGAGCGGACCTCCTCCACTGCACTCGCCGTGGAATGTTGAACCACTCCTGGCATGGCAGCGATCGGTGCAGGACGGTCAAGTCCTTCACGAACAAACATCGGTAGGATAAACTGCTCACGATGGAGGTGCGTCTCTGCAACAAGATTGCGAATCTGAGGCGTCGCACGTAGTCGTCGTGGTCGTCGAAAGTGTTCCATTCTCTCTAGCCTACCCACCTACCCCTGCGTCGACGAGGAGGCGAGCCGTCTAATCACTGCAGTCAGGCCCTCTACTGAATACTCGTCAGCAACAACGATCTGCCCTACGCCAAGGTCTCGCAAGCGGTCAGCCGTCACGGGACCGATGGCAACCGCCTGCTTGGGTAACACACCTGGATACTGCTCACGATAGCCACTCACCGTAGACGCAGCAGTAAAGACGGTGATATCCATCGCGCCAGCGAGATCTTCTTTCATGAGCGGAGCAGGAACACCGATCTGATAGGCCTCGACAATATCGACATCCCAGCCCTTGGCTCGTAGACCATCGGGAACCACGTCACGGGCGACTTGCGCTCGTGGAAATAGCACCCTTCCTGGGCCGGCCGGGAAACTATCCACTAACGCCTCGCCCACAAACTCAGCAGGCATGAGATCACTACCAACGCGATAGCGTTGAAGAGCAGCGCGAGTCCCAGAGCCAATCACCGCGATCTTGATGTTGGCCAGTCGCCTCAGATCAACCGTCGTTCCTATCGCGCGCTCAACACCGTTCTTCGAGGTAAAGAGCAGCCAATCATATCGCTCGATATTGTGCATCGCATCCCGCAGGGCACTACCGCCATCTGAGGGATCCTGGATCTCAATCGCAGGCGCTTGAATCACCGTAGCCCCGTCTGCACGCAGCTTGTCAGCAAGCGGATCACAAGGATCAAAAGGGCGCAACAGGTGAACGCTCACACCGGCCAACGGCAAGGATCTTCGCCAATCCAAGTGAAGGCCCGCTGTGGTCCCGATGACGATGACCGCAGGAGATCCGATCTGTTGAGCAGCAAGCTGGCCAACGGTTGTTCGCAGTGATCGTTCCTGGGGCCAGGTGACCGACTCAACCGCAACAACGGGGGTATTCGCGCTCATGCCTGCGGCCATAAGCGCGTCGGCGATGAGTCCTCGGCGTGCAACTCCCATCAAGACCACAATGGTGAGTTTTGACCCGACCAGCGCCGACCAATCGTAGTCGAGAGGAGCGTCAGCATGTCGATGCCCAGTGATCACAATGTAGCCATCAGCCAACCCTCGATGTGTCACTGGAACCCCAGCGTAGGCTGGGGCAGCCAGCGCGGACGTCACACCAGGCACCACCTCGACTGAGATGCCTGCCGTAAGGAGTGCATCCACTTCCTCACCGCCACGACCAAAAAGGAATGGGTCTCCACCCTTCAAACGGACGACCAGGCCGTGAGACCGGCTGAGACGAATGAGCTCTTGATTGATAGCATCCTGTGAGAACGACGTCGCACCCGGCCGCTTGCCCACATCGACGATATCGACATCTGCGGGGATCAGCTGTTTAAGGCGGCCATCTACCAGAAAATCGGTCACCACGACATCGGCCGACCTGAGTAACTCCAAGCCTCGCACCGTGATGAGTCCTGGATCTCCTGGTCCGGCTCCTACGAGTACAACACGTGCCACCTGATGCTACTCCCCATCCGAATCAGATAACAACGCAAGGGCTCCTCGTTCGACAAGTGAATGAGCAAGTGTGGATCCGAGTTGGGTAGGTTCGTCACCGCTGGCGGAGCCGCGAAGGATCCTCGTTCCATCATGGGCTGCTACCATCGCACGCAACACCAGCCCGTGGCCGCTTAACTCAGCCAGTCCACCGATAGGAAGGCTACAGCCAGTGCCAAAGACCCGAAGGAGACTTCGCTCCGCCAGTACCGCCCTTTCTGTGGCAGAGTCGTTGACCGATGCAAGCATCTCAAGGGTAGCAACATCATCCGCTCTGCACTCGATAGCGATCGCTCCCTGTCCAACCTGTGGCACCATCAACTCAGGGCTGAGAATTTCCGTTATCTCTGGCAAGATATCGAGTCGTTGGAGCGCCGCAGCTGCGACAAAGATTGCGTCCAATCGTTGACCTTTCTCCAGCCTGGTCCGTATGTTTCCACGAAGTGGCACAATCTCGACATCTGGCCGCAGGGCGAGGAGCTGCGCTGCTCGACGAATTGACGAGGTCCCGACACGGGCACCGTTCGGGAGATCCCCTAACGTGGAACCCACAAGCATGTCACGAGGGTCAGCGCGAGGGAGCCAAGCGCCAATCTGGAGGCCACTGACGGTCACGCTCGGGAGATCCTTCGCAGAATGGACCGCCAAGGCAGCCTGATGGTGCAAAACGTGCTGTTGAATCTCCTTTGCGAATACCCCTTGACCGCCAATCTCCGCAAGCGGACGATCCTGCACTCGATCCCCCTCGGTCTCGACCACAGTAATCTCTGACGGAACCGGGAGTGCGGAGGCGACATGCATCGCCTGCCATAGCGCCAGCTCTGAACCACGCGTAGCTATCTTCAAAGAGGTCGTCATGATCGATGGGCTGTCACAGCCGGAAGATAGTTTTGAAGTTTTCGAGAAACTCCGCGAAGCCCTCTGCCCCTGTCTGTTCTCGCAATGATGTGGCAGGATGATGCAGTAGCTTGTTCACAAGCCGATGCGTCAGTAATTCCAGTTCTTCAATGACCGCTGGATCAGTAGCCCCGAGTCGCTTTAATGATCGGCTCAACTCGCTTTCGCGAACCCGTTCTGCCTCCTCATAGAGGGCGCGGAGCACGGGATTCATATCCTGCAGCCAGGCCAACTCTCCAAAATCGGCGAGTTCGGCCTCAATAATAAGTTCTACTGAGTCG
Source organism: Ferrimicrobium sp. (assembly GCF_027364955.1). NCBI lineage: Bacteria > Bacillati > Actinomycetota > Acidimicrobiia > Acidimicrobiales > Acidimicrobiaceae > Ferrimicrobium > Ferrimicrobium sp. The sequence continues at coordinate 8,512 of NZ_DAHXOI010000008.1, read as the reverse complement.
ACCGCTTCCATGCGTTCCGCCAACTGATCGGACACAAATCGATTGACATCATCGAGATCGACAAGTACAACACCTGCGACCTCAGCAACTCCCCGCTCGATCGTGCGTGGCCGACAGAGATCAATAATGCGTAAACCCGAAAAACCTTCAAGAATTGAACCATCGAGGACCATTGGGACGGCCGATCCGGCCATTACAAGGGTGTCAAGCGAAGCGAGTTGGTCAGACAGATCGCTGGTTGCAACCACCCTGACACCGCTGAGCTCCCGTTGAAGAAGATCCCGACGCTCCGGAGATGACGACATCAACGTCACCTCAGCGCCATGATCGACCAAAACTCGAGCGACCTCCGACCCAATAGCTCCTGAACCGACAACACCAACACGAGGAGTACCATCAACAAGTGCCGCATCTGAGGTCATGGCCAACAAAGCAGCGGCCGAGGTCACTGATACGTTCCCAGAACCAATCAGTGTCTCGTTCCGAATGCGCTTTCCAACCTCAAGTGCACGTTCGAAGTAGCGACCAAGTGAGCCAAGGACAATCTTGCTCTCCCGCGCAGCTGACAGGGCCTGCTTGACCTGAGAAAGAATCTCGCTCTCCCCCACAATGGCCGACTCCAAACCCCCGGCAACCCTCAAAAGATGCCGAACAGCCGCCCTTCCATAGAGCACGCGTGTAACCGGCTGTACCACCGTTATGGGCAGCTGCAGCGACTGCGCTAGGGCAGCTGCAACCTCATCAACCGTAGCGTGAAACTGCTCTGCCATGACGTAAAGCTCGGTACGTGCGCACGTACTCAACAACAACGCTTCCTCGATCACACCGCCTTCGACGAGACTCCTGAGGGACGAACGTAACTCCTCCTCGCCAGGCCGGGTCAGCGCAAATCGGTCAAAATCGACACCGACATCGGACTCGTTGATACTTAAAAGTATGACAGACATGCACTACCACCGCAACAAAAACGCAAACCTTTGACTTGTTCAGTGTATCGCACAAGTCCTCCCTAGCCGAAACGCTACGCTAGGACCCACTTCAGACAACGACATCGACAGCCATTCACTCGCCGGCGTGATCTGCGAGTGCCTGTGCCCGCGCAGTGGCAGCGCGAACCGCTTCAAGTGTCTGATGTCGCAAGCCAAGCTCTTCAAACACAGCGATTGCCGCTGCTGTCATTCCACCTGGAGATGTCACCGCCAGCCTCAAGGTCCGGGGGTCTTCTCCTCTGGCGTCGGCCAATAGTGCCGCCCCTCGAACGGTGGCGCGCGCCAACTCGAGGGCCACCGAGGCTGGAAGGCCAAGGGTCAGGCCAGCCTCTTGCATCGCTTCTAGCAGTAAAAACACATAAGCAGGTCCGCTACCTGATAGCGCACTTACGACGTCGAACTGCTTCTCAGGTACAACAAACACTTTGCCCACGAGACCAAAGAGCTCCCGAGTAGCCGTCAAGAAGCCACCGTCATCTACTTCACTGATGGCGATGACTCCCGCACCGATCTCGCAGGCCGTATTGGGCATTGCCCGAATGACCTGGGCACCGGCAGGCGCCCAGGTCTGGAGTTGATCGAGCCGCACACCCGCCGCGACCGAGATTGCTTTGGAATGAGGAGGGAGATTGGTGAGAACACCACGTAGGTGGTGGGGTTTGACCGCCAGCAGGTACATCTTTGCGGGTTCCATACTGTCAACCGCCACGCCACCTGGAAAACGAGAGGCAACGAAGCGAGCCTTTTCGGGACTATGGTCAAGGATCGCGACCGAACGAGGTCCACCTTCGGCACGGCCAATCCCAACGGCCAAAGCGCCACCCATGACCCCGCCACCAACTACCAGCAAATCATGCACGATAAACTCCAAGCTACTCGGGGTTATTCAAACAACCTGCCAGCACCGCACTGGTCACGGGCGGAGGTCAATGAAAGCTTTTTTCTACCGCCAGCCGCCGGAACTACGCACAACTCATACAGCTAACCAATACTTCCTGCTGAGCCACACGTTCCACAACACCGATGAGCCTTCGCGCACTGGCCGTCCAAGTAAACGATTCGGCACAGGCTGACGCCCGATTTGACATCGCTCGATAGTGCACTGGGTTCGCCAGCAACGATTCAATGGCTTGAGCAAAGGCCGAGGGCTCACGATCTTTAACCAAGATCCCAGAGTAACCATCATCGACAACCGTTCGAAGTCCTCCCGCATCCGTCGCCACCACCGGCGTGCCGCAGCCCATGGCTTCCAAGGCAACGAGTCCAAACGACTCGCTCACCGAAGGCACGATAACCACATCCGCCGCACGGTAGTACGTTGACAAGAGTTCATGTGACATAGGCTCAACGATGGTCACCGTATCATCAAGTCCATGCTCTTTCACAAGAGCCAAGACACGCGCAAACTCCCGCTCACCGTCAACACCTGATGGACCACCAACAATAATGAGTCGAGCCGAACGGTGTTTACGCAGTTCGGCAAGGGTCCTGACCGCCAACGCCGTGCCTTTGAGCGATTGGATACGACCGACGTAAAGAATGATGGGAATAGTATCGTCAAAGCCGATGGCCTCTCGCGCCGGCCCAGACGGCCCAGGTGCGAAGAAGGCTCGATCAATACCAAGAGGCAAGTGCACGATTTTTTCCTCAGGCGCTTGATACATCTCTAACAACCACTTCGCCTCATCGTCTCCGGAGGCTAACACGGCATCAGAGCAACCCAGAATGCGACACTCCTGATGGATCCGGAGGCTCGATCTGTCATCCACCAACGCCCCGTGTGCACGCTTGGCCTTCTCGAGTGTATGGAAAGTGGTGATCATCGGGATATCAAGGTCGTGTTTTACCCTATGTGCAGCGACCCCAGATAGCCAATAGTTTGCATGCACGGCATCGTAAGTGATCGAAGATCGCACCATGTGCTCCACCACACGGTCAGCGAACTCAGGAATCCCGGTGTAGTCAGGCGCCGAACCAACTGGCGCGTTGGGTTGTACTGGCAAAGAATGGAGCCAGAGACCAGACTCCAGCCGTACGGACTTCTCGTGTTGAGCACCGACCCTAGCCGAAAAAATATCGCACTCCACCCCAGCACGGGCAAGATGAGTCGTCAGAGCCCTCACGTATACGTTCATACCACCGTTCACACCAGATCCTGGCACGGCTATGGGAGAGGCGTGGTAGCTAATCACTGCAAGTCTCAAGATGGAACACCCCTGGCACACTTGGCTAACATGGCTAGCCTAACCGCAGGAGCACGCTTGTTGTTCCCTAAGCAGGGATAACGGAGAACCTAGACGTCATTCACGGAGTGCTGTTGGTAGCGGCGCACCAGTTCGCCACCCAACGCATCCAAGCGTTGATGCAACTGTCTCCGCAACCCAGAGATCGTCCGCTCACCCTCTTGCAGACGCGCTTGATAGCCGGCCAGCTGCGATTCATCAAGAAGATCTAGTGAGTGCGTTCGATCACCGCCAACCAGCAAGCGGAGATACGTCTCGGCACTTACCATGTCGTCCTCAGGAATCTCAACCTCTACGTGGCGCTCAGCCAGTGGAGACGGAGCTGAATGCGACGCGACAACTGAAACGATCGACGTCGGTCGAGTGGCGTCAAGCTCTGTTGCGATATCAAGTCGAGTCTGTAGCACTCTTCTTGCATACGAGACGGAATTTTCTAGACGACGACCGACGTCACGCAGTGATCGTAATGAATCGATCGGTGTCTTGTCGAGGTTTAACTCGTCGACCTCTTCCAACCATTGGTTGATCTGAACCCGAAGGTCCGCCATGCTCACCCCTTTGCAGCTACCAACTTACTCTACTCACCGATCAAGCTCCCTGCCCTACTGGATGGATAATAACGGTAGATAGCCCAGCCAACAACACTCTTGTTCGAGAACCAACCTAACTGGCGACTATCCGTCGAACCCAAGGGATTATCACCCTCAACCCAAATCGAGGACTGAGAACGGCGTACCAACCTCTTAATGAAGTGCTCGTCCGAATGCGAATCCTGCAGAACGAGGATCCGCCCAACCGGTACCCAACGCCACTTCAAGACCAATAACCTGTCGCCATGGGTCAACGTCGGACACATCGAGTCTCCAACCACCTCGTATCGCTGCACCATTGCCCAAGCTAAAGCCCCGGATGCCATCACCAGAGAAGGGAGACTCAACGCTAGGCGTGCACGTCGACGAACAGTGAACTCGGGAGGGGTCCGATCAGACACGACTATCCCTGGTAAGCTACTGTCGTCCAATAACAACAGTAGAAAGGACAACTTATGTACCTCACAAAAATACTCACGTTGGTAGACACACTACGCGCTCCGGCCAAGGCCTCGGCGCACTGCGACCTACCATGTGGTGTTTACGATCCTGCACAAGCACGGATCGAGGCTGAATCCATCAAAGCTATCGTCGAAAAATATAATGCATCCGATGATCAGTACTTCAGAGATCGTGCCACCTTGATCAAGGAACAGCGTGCTGAGGAGGTCAATCGTCATCTTGATGTTCTGTGGTACCAGTATTTCCAGCCTGTCCACCTTGAGAAGTATCCGCAGCTCCACGAAGTATTTTGGAGCGCTAAGAAGCTAACAAGTCAAGTGAAGCGTACCAACGACACTGCCGTAGCTGATCAACTGCTTGCAAGCATTGGACAGATTAGCGATATCTTTTGGGAGACCAAGAAGTAGCCTGTAACCGAGCGCTCGCTCTTGCGAGCGCCAACGGGCCGCTAGCTCATCCGGTAGAGCAGGGGACTTTTAATCCCAAGGTGCAGGGTTCGAGACCCTGGCGGCCCACCAGTTCAGGGGCTATTTGAGAGTCTCTAACGGAGGGATCTGCCCACATCTTGCCCACATTAGGTTCAAGATTGTGATAGACTTGAGCCATGAGAGGATACATTCGCAAGCGCGACAAGGATGTCTGGCAACTTGTTGTGGACCTCCCAAAGGACCCAATCTCGGGAAATCGTCGCCAGAAGTACGTGACCGTACATGGCTCCAAGCGCAAGGCTGAGTTCGAACTCCAGAAACTCTTGGTGAGCGTCAAGGACGAGAAAGTCCGATCCTCAACACAGTCTGTCGCCTCAGCCATGACCGAATGGTTCGATCGGGTGCGTGAAGGACTCTCTCCAACGACTGTCCAAGGCTACGAGGGGCGCATTCGGCGCCAGATCCTACCGGAACTTGGAGCGCTTGCCATCCACGAGGTGTCCGCCTCTCACTTGGACCTTCTGTACCAAGACCTGGTGAGGCAAGGCAACTCTCCTGCCTCTATTCGCCAGACTCATGCCATCATTCGACGTTTCTTCAATCAGGCGATGAAGTGGGGGTGGACAGGGGCGAACCCTGCCCTCTTGGCATCTCCTCCCAAGGTCCGAGTCCCTCAAGTTGTCACACCATCAATTGACCAGCTGACCAAGCTCTTGGAGGAAGCAAGGGCGGTGCATCCCCAGTGGGGAGCTTTCTTCCTGCTAGCGGCCCTCACGGGAATGCGACGTGGAGAACTCTGCGCCTTGCATTGGGACGACTGCAAGGAGACGGGGATCACGGTTGCCAAGTCCCTTATCTATACCTCACCTGGAGGAACACGAGAGGCACCGACCAAGACTCATCAAGCACGGTTCGTCGCACTTGACGAGGTTGCACAGTCCCTCATCGAGGATCAGAAGAAACAGCTTCAGCTGGCAGCCCAGAGCGTAGGCTTAAGGCTCGTTGTGAACCCATATCTTTTCTACTCAGAGCCTGACGGATCACTGCCAGTACATCCCGATAGCCCCTCCAAACTCTTTCGGCGCCTGGCGGATAAGTATGGGTGGAATGAACTGCACCTTCATAGCTTGCGCCACTTCTCCGCAACTCAGCTCGTCGCAGCTGGAGTGGACATTCGTACGGTCGCCGGACGCCTCGGCCATGCAGAGGCCTCTGTCACCTTGAAGGTCTATTCCCATGTGCTTGAGGCAAAGAACCAAGAGGCGGCATCAATTATGGGCACACTTTTGGGATCACCCATCAAGCAGGAGGAGGGAATTGGGTAGTCCTCCATCCAACTCGAACCACGAACAGTTTCTTTCGTAAACACGGACGCCACTAGCTTTCAACAGCCATGCGAGGGCTTGGTAGGGTTGCTAGGGGTGAACCAGTACGGCGAAACAGAGCGGCATCAGCTGATTCTGGTCTGTCTATGACAGAAACGCTTGACCTCCAGGGAGTGCCTCAGGCGCCGCATGAAGACGACTCACCTGCAGAGACACGACACTCAGAGGGCTCCTGGCCACATTCCTCGTTACGCTCTGATGTTCGACTGCGTCCGAGCGGGGCGAGGAATCAAGTACCGGCACTCATAGAGAGCCAGGTTTACCATCGAAACGATGGACAGCAACAACATCTCTCCTAGTCATGGGGGGAATGGAGGAGACAGGGCGATCGTCGCTCTTAGAAGCCATCGTTGCGATGGTTTGCTCAGTTAAAATGGCAGTTCAAAGGGAACGTTATGACAAGGACATCTCGCGATCTTCACCGTGTTGCGGAACTCGGCCGTGCTTCTCGGCACAACGCTGGATCTCCTCGAAGCCCACGATAACCCGCTCCTCAAGAGCCGGTCGTCCGCCCTTCTTCTCAGGCGGTGCGAAGTCAGCAAGTTCTGCGGCAAGTGGTTCGAGCTCCGGGTCACTCATAGCACCCCTCTTTCTTGAAACGCATGAAGGCAGCAGCGCCTTCAGCCATACAACGCTCCCATGCATCCCGGGAATCGGGCGCCAGAAATTATGAACCTGGGGGGCCGAGGTTGGTGGGGTATTCAAATAGATCTGACGGTTCAAATGGGTAGACGCTGCCCTGTCCGCAGCTCGAGAAATGGTAGTTGACGGGCATTGCTCGATCAACGAAATCGTTCCCTGGCACAGTTAGAGAGTCCCCGCCATCTGGAAGGGTAACCGTTACACCGGTATATGGCGTCAGTGGAGACGATGTAACATCTGGACCGCACAGTAATGGCAAGCTAATTGGTATCTCAGCGTTTTGGACCCCACGCTTTACAATCACGATGGATTTGCGATACTGGATGCTCTTTGATAACGGAGGTGTGAATAGGAAAAACGCACCTTTGTTGGTGGTTGGCGTGAGTCGGACAGCGCTACCGTCTGTGCCGTCCAACACCACCGTTGGATAGCCCTTTAGGCTGCATGTGATTGCGCTCGTGGCCCTGAGCGTGATCAGCGCAAAGAGAGAGGCGCCTTGAGGTGGGGATGGGACCGAGTCCTGGACGGTCGCTACGAGGTTATCTGCTGAGCAAGCAGGTGCACTCTTGGGGAGGCCAATGGGGGTTGGTGGTATGTACAGGTGCGTGGGAGGTGGAGGTGGTACGTGAGCAATCCTCGGTGCATCTGGAGCACGAGCAACACCGGATATGCGGAGACGCCAGCTAATCTTCGGGTTGGACAGGTAGAGATTCACCCGATCGTCGGTGAGGGAGGAGCGCTTAACCCAGAAACGATCTGGGCTTCGAGTTCTCGATGACGGACAGGTAAAAGTTTCAACGTACTCGTTCTGAGAGCCAGTCTTGCTGTAGTTCAGGTAGAGCTTTGCACCCGACGATCCGCCCTGGCAATCCATCGCAAAGAGCAGAAAGGATCGTCGAAGGGGCACAGCATCGATCACCAGCGCTCGATGAGGAGTACCGATACCGCTGATTGTCGTCGAAGTAGCCTGGTTGGTGGACGAACTCTTATGGCAAGCCGCCAGGAGCAGTGATGCGCTGGTAACAAGCGCTAGTAACCGCCATCGACCTGAGTGGCCAAGATTACCTTTGTGAAGTAATTCGGCTTCCTGCTTCCGCACACTTGGCAACACTAGCAGGAGGCGTTCAGGCATTGTCGGCTCTCTTGGCATTCATGTGGCTGACCAGAGGCCCTCATGGGGACCCAGTGTCATCGTCCTGGTTCAATCCAGAGCATCTCGAAGCAACCCGTGCCGGGCGCCTATGGTAGTCCCAACCGGCAGGCCATGTTGGGCGATCGTCGTTCATAGAAGCCATCGTTGCGATAGTTTGCTCAGTCAACATGGCATTTGGATCGCAGCATCATGAAAGGGGCAGATTGCCAGTCCGAGCCCAACCCAGAACTTCACTTTGCTCTTTGGGGGTGCCAGGCAGGCGAGATCAACTCCATAGTCGTACCTCAACTGACCCCGGTTCCTCTTGGTTCTGCTGGACCCTGATCTCGGAGTGTACTCCGATCCCAATCCGAACCGACCACCGCTTCGACTCCACAACGGTAGTCGCAATTCGTCACCAGTGACGATCCGCTCCCCCTCTGTTCGAATGGACACAGGCATCCATGTCTCCTTTGACTAGCTATTCTCGTACCCTGGACCACTGTTTCGCGCAACCTTGGACCACTCGTTCGCATAACTTTGGACCACAGTTTCGCGTTACCCTGGACCACAGTATCGTCTAACTCTGGACCACTCGTTCGCGTCACTTTGGACCACCTGTTACTCTATCTCTGGACCAG